>DASXIG010000591.1:0-1606 GCA_036498105.1 Xanthobacteraceae bacterium
TCTCTTGCCATGGTGCGGGCGTTTGTTCAATCGTGATACGCCTCGGAACCGGTTCTGAACCGTAGATGGGGTAACGGGCGTCGGCCTGGTCAGCAAGCCGCTCGCTCGCTACGGCGCTATGTGGTGGCGCGCTCGCGAGCGGCTTGCTGACCAGGGCGGTCGTCCCTCAGACTGATGGTGTCGATCAACGGAGTCGGGCTTTCGCCTGCTCCAAGCATCATCGAGGGACGACCATGGACCACTATGCAGGAATTGACGTGTCATTGGAACTGTCGAGCGTGTGCGTTTTGGATGCGAACGGCAAGATCGTCCGTGAGGACAAGGTGACGAGCGAGCCGGCGGCGCTGATCGGATGGTTCAAGTCGCTGGGGTTGCAGCTGGTGCGGATTGGGCTGGAGGCGGGACCGACGTCGCAATGGCTGTTCGCGGCGATGCAGGAAGCCGGTCTTGTGGTCGAGCTCCTGGAGACGCGGCACGTGCGTAATGCCTTCAAGACGATGCCGGTGAAGACGGATCGCAAGGATGCGCGTGGGATTGCCGAGCTGATCCGGCTCGGCTGGTTCCGGCCGGTGCATTGCAAGTCGATGGGGGCGCAGGAGACGCGAGCGATGCTGACCGCGCGCAAGCTGTTGCAAAAGAAGCTTGACGAGGTCGAGGCGAGCCTGCGCGGCATTTTGCGCGGCTTCGGGCTCAAGGTCGGGAAGATCACGTCCAGGCGGTTTGCGGAACGGATCAAGGAATTGGTGGCCGGACATCCAACCTTGGAGGCTCTGGCCGAGGCCGTGCTGGCGGCGCACGCCGTGCTGCTGCGCGAGTTCAACGGCTTCGAGCGACGGGTTCGGACCATGGCCCGCCACGACGCCAAGGCTCGGCTGCTGATGTCGGCGCCGGGGGTCGGCACGATCGTGGCGCTCACCTATGCCTCCGCGATTGACGATCCCGGACGGTTCAAGTCGTCGAAACAGGTCGGGCCGCATTTCGGGCTGACACCGAAGAGGTATCAGTCCGGCGAGACGGATTACACCGGCCGGATCTCGAAGGCCGGCGACAAGGGGGTGCGCACGGCGCTGTACCAAAGCGCCCACATCATCCTCACCAAGCCGGTCAAAGGCTCGGCCCTCAAAAGCTGGGCCATGCGGCTTGCCAAGCGGGTCGGGATGCAGAAGGCGAAAGTGGCGCTCGCCCGCAAGCTCGCCGTCATCATGCATCGCATGCTGGTCGAGGGAACAACGTTCGATTTCGCCGCCGCCGCGGCCTGAAAACAGGAGAGCCTCAGAGGTTTTCGGGGCGGGTCACGACACCACCCTTCCCGAAGCGAAGTCCCCTCGCCGGGACGATGGACCAGGTCAGACCGTTGCCCACCACGTGGCACTACCACCACGCGCCGTAGATTGGTCGGCCTATCCTCACCAAACCCCATCAGGTGGCGGCCTCGCGCCGACCCCGTACAGAAGCATGGCCCCGGCGATCGGACGACGCAAAAGGGATTGACCAATCGAGGCCCGTTACAGAAGGGTGGGCAAAGGAGCGTAGCGCCGTGCCCACGTCTGCGCTCCAGCTATGGGTGCCGCCGAACGTGGGCACGGCGCCATGGCCGCTGAAGATT
>DASXIG010000592.1:0-3246 GCA_036498105.1 Xanthobacteraceae bacterium
CGGAAAAAGATGGCCGAGGAAGGCGCCGGCAGCTGCGAGGAGGGCAGCCTCGCGGTCCCACAAGTACTCGGCTCCAAGCACTGCCACGGTGCCTTTGAGCAGATCGGCGATGAGCGTGGCCGCGGCGAGACCTTTGCGTCCCGTACGCAAGACATTGGTCGCGCCGATATTGCCGGAGCCGATGGAGCGGATGTCCTCGGTACCGGCAAGCCGCGTCAGCAGCAATCCGAAGGGAATCGAGCCGCAGAGATAGCCAAGTGCGAATCCGGCAACATAGGAAAGCGCCACTTTCAAGCGCCTCGTGCGCTTGCCTTGGACGCATCCAACTCGGGCTGCGGGGCAAAGTGCCTGCGCAAGTGAAAACCTTCTGCGCGAGCGTTCGATGCGCACGAAAACGCGATGAAATCCCGAAAATTCTGGCCATTGATTCTCAGGAAAGAAGAAATATCGGGTGTGAACCATCTGTTCTTCTTGCTGGCGATCACAAACTCCTCGATATCGGTTTCACAATACGCGCATCTCAGCTTGTGCGTCGGCGGCGAGCTTGTAGGGGCGGGTTTGAAACCCGCCCCTACAAGCTGAAACTTGTTACGGACGTACGGCTTTTCGGATGAATCATGCACGATGCAATTGGCGTTGGCGCACTGCAGGCCTTCATCTCGCGGTTGATCGTAAATCGGGACCCGCTTGTTATCGAACCCACCCTCGAACTGGTGCAGTGATTTTCCTTTGCGAAGACCCAGCAAAAGGGAGATCAGCGCCATGCGGATCGGTACGCCGTATGCGGCTTGTTGAAAATAGATGGCGCGCGTGTCGGAATCCACCGCTGCATCCAGCTCGCCGACGCGGGGCAGCGGATGCAGGACGCTGGCGTGCGAGAATTCGGGCCGCTTCAAGAATTCAGCATCCACGCGCGGATATGCTTGCTCCTTGTCGCTCCAGCGTTCCTTCTGAAATCGCGTGACGTAGACGGCGCCGATGGTCGGCTTGCCGCCGACGATCTTGTACTCGGGCTCGGCGAATAAGGTCGGCTGATGGGGCTCGTCCGGCGTGCGGTAAAGCGCGCCGAAAGGTCCGTTCGGATCGATGGTGCACCGGAACTCTTCGCGCAGGCGTTTGTCGACATGAGCCGGCAGATCCATTCCGGGAGCCGGCCGTGGCGCTATATGAGCGCCGAACCTCGCGAGCGCATAAACGAACGAATGAACCGTTCTGCTTCCCTTGAGGTCGCCCGCTATCGCGACGCTCAGATTACGCAGATTTTTCTTCTTCGTCTTCAAGGTGAACAGATCGCACAAAGTCTGGGTCGGGTGCTCGTGACTGCCGTCGCCCCCGTTAATGACGGGAACGGTGGAATAGTCCGCCGCCAGCCGTGCGGCGCCGTCTTTTGGATGGCGTATCACGATGATGTCGGCATAATTCGAGATGACTCTGACGGAATCCGCCAGGCTCTCGCCCTTCGCCGCCGAGCTCGTATTCGGATCGGCGCTGGTGACGTTCTCTCCGCCAAGCCGCAGCATGGCGCTCTCGAACGACAGGCGCGTCCGCGTGCTGGGCTCGTAAAAAAGCGTCGCCAGGATGGATTTGGCGCCTACGGTCGTGCCGCGAGCAATCCGGTGGGGAAAGGACTTGTCCGAAAGCTCCTTGAGATAGCCTTGTGCCACCTCGAAGATTTGCTCGATTTCCCGGTTCGTGAGATCGTTGATGGAAACGACGTGACGCAGGAACGGCTTGTTGCCTTGCCGAGCTGTCGAAGCGTTGCGGGCGATGTTCATTAAAACGTCACGTATAGGAGCAGTTCCTCGCGCCGACAAGGGCTCCGCGCGAGCACTCCACAGCGGGATGGAGGGAAGCGATGGCAGGACGCTTCGTTCCTGAGGACGCCCTCAACCAATCGCCGCCGTATGTGGATGTGGATCTTTACGGCAGCGATCAGCCCCTGCGGGATGCAGTGGCTGCCAACGGGGGCGGTGAGCAAGCGGGCTCGCTCGGGCAATTCGGCCGGCTCTGGGGCACAGCCGAGATGTTCGATCTCGGCCGAGAGGCCAACGAGAATCCGCCGAAGCTCAGGCGCTACAACCCTCAGGGGTTTCGCCTGGATACGGTAGAGTTTCATCCCGCCTATCATCATTTCATGAGCCAAAGCATCGCTGCCGGGTTGCATGCCTCGACCTGGTGCAGCGATCTCGCCCCGGCGGGTGCTCCCGCACAGGTCCTGCGCGCGGCTCGCTTCTATATGGCCGCGCAAATCGAGACGGGACATCTGTGCCCCATCACCATGACACGGGCCGGGGTGGCCGCGCTCGCGGTCGAGCCCGCACTGACGGCTGAGCTCATGCCGGCAATTCTTTCGTGCGAGTACGATCGGCGCTTTCTGCCGTGGCGGGAAAAGACCGGCATCACGCTCGGCATGGGAATGACCGAACGGCAGGGTGGCACCGATGTCCGCAGCAACACCAGCCGCGCCGAGCGTGCGGGCGATGGCTACTCCGTCACGGGCGAGAAGTGGTTCATGTCGGCACCGATGTGCGACGCCTTCCTGGTACTGGCACAGGCGCCGGGTGGGCTCACCTGCTTTCTGATGCCGCGCTTTCGGCCCGACGGCGCCGTGAATGCCCTGCATTTCCAGCGGCTCAAAGACAAGCTCGGCAACCGCTCCAATGCCTCCTCGGAAGTCGAGTTCGCGCGCGCCTTCGCCTGGCGCGTGGGCGAGGAGGGCAGGGGAGTGCGCACCATCATCAACATGGTGCAGCTCACGCGCTTGGACTGCGCCATTGCCTCTGCCGGGATCATGCGCATGGCGCTCGCCCAGGCGCTGCACCACGCGCGCCATCGCAGCGTTTTTCAGAAACGGCTTGTAGAGCAGCCCTTGATGCGCACGGTGCTCGCCGACATGGCGCTCGAGATCGAGGCGGCGACCGCGCTGGTGGTGCGGCTGTCACGTTCCTTCGATCTCGCTGCGAGCGATCCGCTGGAAGCAGCGCGGGCGCGCCTGCTCACGTCGGCCATGAAATACTGGGTGTGCAAGACCGCCCCCGCGCTGATCTATGAAGCGATGGAATGCGTCGGCGGCAACGGGTACATCGAGGAAAGCATTCTTCCGCGGCTTTACCGGGAGGCGCCGGTGAATGCGATCTGGGAGGGTTCCGGCAACGTGATGTGCCTCGACGTGCTGCGAGCGCTGGCGAGGGAGCCCGAAGCAACGTCAGCAGTGCTCGACGCACTCGGTAGCGAAGCAAGTGACCT
>DASXIG010000593.1:0-4057 GCA_036498105.1 Xanthobacteraceae bacterium
ACGGTGCGGCGCAGGAAAGCCCGCACCCGCCGCTCCGCCTGCAAGCGCGCCGGCTCGCCGCGCAGGCCTCTCTCGCGCTCCTGCTGCGCCAGCTCCGAGAGCATGATGTCGACCGGCTTGGCCCAGCCCGTGAGAAACTGCCCCGCGTTGAGCCCGGAAGCCGCCTGCTGGCCGAACGCGCTCTTTTCGATCACGATGACATCGAGCCCCTGCGCCAACGCTGCTTCCGCGGCGCTGAGTCCGGAAAGGCCGCCGCCTGCGATCAGCACCTGGCAGCTGAGAGTCGCACCCGCGCAGGACGGCGGCGAAAATGGGAGTACGTCGTCGCTATTCGTCAAGGGGTGACTCCCGAACTGCCTCGAGCTTCGCGCGATATCATTTCCGCGCGATGAGAAGTGCCCCCGTGGCTAAGTCTTCCGATCGTCGCGGGTTCGTTCCCTCCTTCTCTCGTTTTTGCGCCAATCAGCCACGAATGCGATAAACGCGGCGAGGGCGGGCGGCGGCTGCCGCCGGCTTGGATAGTAGAGAAACGGCCCGGGAAAGCTGGCGCACCACTCCTCCAGCACGCTCACGAGCGCGCCTGATTCGATCGCATCACGCACGTAACCCTCGAATGTCAGATGATATCCCAGGCCGTCGAGCACGGACCTCAGATGCAGGCGTGAGTGGGACGCCGTCAGCGGCCCGCGCGGCGAGACCTTGACGATCCGGCCGGCCTTCTCGAACTCCCAGTCCAATATGAGGCCGCTCTCAAATCGGGTGCGAATGCACGGGAAGTTCAGCAAGTCTTTCGGTTGCTGCGGGCGTCCGTGGCTCGCGACAAAGCCGGGCGACGCCACCACAGCGTATCTTTGATCTGCGCCCAAGGGGACTGCGATCATGTCCTGTGCGAGGTGCTCGCCATAGCGCACCCCGGCATCGAACCCCTTGGCAACGATGTCGATCAGGGATGAATCAACCACGACTTCCATCTCGACCTGCGGGAATTGCTCGAGAAACGGCGCGATCATCGGCGCCAGGACGAGATCCACCGCAGGACCCGGCGCGTTGATGCGCAGATGACCCGAGGGCACGTTGCGCAAGCCTCTGACGTGATCGAGCGCGGCGGTCACGTCGCGCATTGCCGGTCCGATGCGCTCGAAGAGGATGGCGCCCGCTTCGGTCAAGGCGACGCTGCGCGTCGTCCGGTTCAGCAGCCGCACCCCGAGGCGTTCCTCCATGGTGCGTAAGCGTTGACTGAGACTCGATACGGAAACTCCCCGCTCCACGGCCGCGCGCCGGAAATTGCGGGTACGGGCCACGGCGGCGAAGGCTGTGAGGTCGCGCAGGACGTCATCCATTGTTCGAAATAATGAACAACCCGTTCTCGGTTGTCCACCTTATGGCTGCGGGCCGACGGGGGCATATCAGGCGCGCAAGCAATGTCGAGGCTGCCTGTGAAGCATTCAGCTCGTACGGAGCGCTTAGCTGCAAGCGAGCGGCAGCATCCGTCAGATGAGGATCGAGTACGATGAAAATGAAGACGCTGCGGGTCGTGGGGCTGTTCTTCAGCCTGATCCTTGTCGGCGCGTCCACCGGAAACGGGACGCTGGAGCTGATGGTCCAGCAAATCCAGGACCTGGGCCCTGGTCCATGGCTGCGCCTCATGGCTGGAGCCGTGGTTTCAAAGCTCCCTGTCCCCGTAGACATGGCGCGGATGGGTTGAGATTTGAGCTCACCTTCACTGCGCAGTGCCGCCGATTTGAAGTTCCTGCAGTGGCAACCGCGAACTCCAAATCGAAAAGCGGCATTAGAATCATTGCTTTGCTATGGTCCAGAGAATGCAGGCCTGCGATGCGCAAGCACATCGATTTCGGAATATCTGCTGCGCTGATCGTATGCGCTCTCGTGGTGTGGACCATATGTGGCGTGCATGGGACCGACGCACTTAGCTATCGGTCGAGCAAGGGATCCTACTCTTACGGCGTGAGCTCCAATCCATACCTCCCGATCCGGGAGCTCCAGCCGACATACTGATCGTGTCTCTCTCTTTCAGCGCAATATTTGACATCAGGAGCACTGCATGGGGTTCTCAACGACACTGACGGTGAACGGGGTCACCAGAACCATCGAGCTTGATGACGTTCGCGTCACTCTTCTGGATCTTCTCCGCGAGCGCCTGGACCTGACGGGAACCAAGAAGGGCTGCGACCGCGGTCAGTGCGGCGCGTGCACGGTGATCGTCAACGGGCGACGGATGAATTCGTGCCTGGCGCTTGCGATCAGCTACGACGGCGCCGAGATCCGCACGATCGAGGGCCTGGCGGACGGCGACCGGCTGCATCCCGTTCAGGAGGCCTTTCTGGCGCATGACGGCCTGCAGTGCGGCTTCTGCACGCCAGGCCAGATTATGAGCGCGGTCGGTCTGCTCGACGAGGGTGAGGCAGGAGATGATCCGGAGCGGGTTCGCGAAGGCATGAGCGGAAATCTCTGCCGTTGCGGCGCCTATCAAGGCATCACCCAAGCGGTGCTGGAGGCCCAAAAGGCTGCGGCAGAGGCGAGCCGAAAGGAAGTCGCATGAACAATTTCGAGTATGTTCGACCCGCAACGGTCCGGGAAGCCGTCGCCGCCGCCGCGGAGCCGGACGCCGCTTATCTCGCGGCCGGCACCAACCTCCTGGACTTGATGAAGGGCGGCATTACCCGCCCGCGGCGACTCGTAGATATCAGTCATCTTCCCGATCTCGACCGCATCGAGGAGCTTGCCGGCGGCGGCGTGCGCATCGGTGCTCTCGTCCGCAATGCGGAGCTTGCGCGCGATCGCAACTTCGCGCGCCGCTTTCCCGCGGTCGCAGAGGCCCTCCTGTCCGGAGCCTCGGCGCAGCTCCGGAACGCCGCCACGGTCGGCGGCAATCTGTTACAGCGCACGCGGTGCGCCTACTTCTATGACGTTGCAAGTGCCTGCAACAAACGCGACCCCGGCTCAGGCTGCGATGCCCGCGCTGGCGACAACCGGCTGCACGCCATCTTGGGATGGAGCGAACGCTGCATCGCGACTCACCCCTCCGATTTCTGCGTGCCTCTCGTTGCGCTCGACGCCGTTGTCGAGATTGAAGGCGCGGCGGGCAGGCGGGAGATCCCGCTCGAGATGTTTCATCGCTTGCCCGCCGATGCGCCGCACCGCGAGAGCATGCTCGAACCCGGCGAGATGATCGTGGCGGTTCGCTTGCCGCCGGAGGCAGCGCGGTTCGCGGCCCATTCCCGCTACCTGAAAGTGCGCGAACGCACGTCGTATGCGTTCGCGGTCGTCTCTGCGGCGGCCGCGCTGTGCATCGAGGGCGGCACGATTGCCGCCGCCCGGCTCGCGCTCGGCGGAGTGGCGATGAAGCCGTGGCGCGCGCGGCAAGCCGAACCCCTTCTGGTCGGCGCGCGTGCTGATGCTTCGATCTTTCGTCGCGCCGCGGAAGCAGCGCTCGCCGAGGCGAAACCGCCGGGCGAGAACGGCTTCAAGATAGAGCTCGCGCGACGGATCGCCGTGCGCGCCCTCGCGCTCGCTGCCGCTGGGACGCCCGAACGGATGCCCGCTTTGCCGGCATCTCCTTTTGCCACAGTTTCCGGAGTTGCCATCCATGGATGAGCTCACAATCGCGCGCAGGTCCGCTCACGTCCGGCACGGATCGAACATCGGCCAGTCCTTCACGCGTCGTGAGGGGGTGCTCAAGGTTACGGGGAAAGCCCGATACGCCGCCGACCACCACCCGTCCGGGATGCTGTACGCCGTTCTGGCCGTAAGCAGCATCGCACGCGGCCGCGTCGTTTTTCTGGATGTTGAGGCGGCGAAAGCACATCCGGGCGTCGTCGAGGTCATCACGCCCGCGAACAGGCCGTCACTCGCCCTTGATCCGGACGCAAAGGCCGATCCCTTCACTTTTCGTCTTGATCTGCTGCAAAGCGACAAGGTCCGCTACGCCAATCAACCCATCGCCGTGGTGGTTGCCGAAACGCTCGAGGCAGCTACCGAGGGAGCTAAGCTCCTCTCGCCTCGCTACGAGAGCGATACTCCCCGCGTCGGGCTCGAT
>DASXIG010000594.1:0-6165 GCA_036498105.1 Xanthobacteraceae bacterium
TCGTCGCCCCAGGTCTCGCCCCAGCAATACTGGGTGACGATGCGCTGGAAGTCGCGGTTGAAATCGTCCGCGCTCTTGAGCGCGCGGTCGACATATTCCTCGCCCAGCACCTTGCGGCGCATGGCAAGCCCGCGGTCGTAGGTCTCCTTGTCCATGGCTCAATCCTCCGGTTTGCGCGCGCTCGCGTCCAGGAGCGCGGTGAGCAGGGTTTCGACGGCACGCCGCGGCAGCGGTACGCTCAGCATCGCCGCATAGGCCTCGACATTGGCGCGCGCGGCCTGCTGCGTCGAGTCCACCTCCTGTCCCAGCGCTGCTGTGAGCGCAAGCGCGTGCATGGCCTCCTGCTGGAGGCGCTCGGCTTCGAGCTCGACCGCCTTGATGCGGGTCCGGAAGGCCTCGGCGGTGGCCGGCGGCACCAGCGCGGGCGGCGATTTGAGCGCCCGCCGTACGCCGCGCAGCGGGATGACGGTGGCGTTGCGCCAGGGCGCGACGCGGTGTTCGAGGCCTTTCAGCTCCTCGGGGGAGAGCTGGCGGCGCAGGGTCGCGTGCCAGAGCAGGAACAGGAGCAGATTGACATCGACGCCCGCTTCCTCCTGCAGCGCAATGCATGCGTCCGCCACCCCCGGGCGGCGGTAGAATCCAAGCGAGAAGCGCCAGAATGGGGATCCGTGTGTAGCGGATTCAGCGGTTGTCATGTCCGTATTATCTTCGTACGAGGGCCCCCCCAGCGCCCCGCGCGGGATTTCATGTTCGCGCGCTCAGCGGGGTGATGGCCAGGGATTGCGCAAGTCCGTGGAGCTGCGCGACCAGCGCGGCGTCGAGCGGGATGCCGTGCGCCGCGCGCTCGCGACGGCGCGCGTGCCGACCTTGCCCCGGCACGCGCACCGCATCGACCCCGGGCCGCGGCCGTGATGATGCAAGCTCGCGCACATGGCGGTCGATGGCGGCCTTGAAGACATCGAGCGGCACGAAGCGCGCGACATCGAGCGCGACCACGAACTGTCCGACATTGAGCTCGCCACGGCTGGCGGCGGCGAAATCCGGAATCTCGCGACCGAACGCGGCGCCGTTGAGCGGCCCTGCGAGCAACCCGATGACGAGGGCAAGCCCACTCCCCTTGTGCGCGCCGATGGGAAGATACGTGCCGTCGCTCGCCGCGCGCGGATCGGTGATGGGTGCGCCCTCCTGCCGGCTCTGTACCCAACCGGCCGGCAGCGGTTTTCCCTGCAGCTCATGGGTGCGGATAACTCCGTTCGACGCAACCGAAGTGGCGATGTCGAGCACCACCGGTGGCTCCTCCCCCGCCGGGATGGCAACCGCGATCGGGTTGGTGCCGAGGAGCGCCTCGGTGCCGCCCCACGGGGCCATATGGTTGACGCTCGAAGCTGCGCCATAGATGCCGACCATGTGGTGATCGAGCATCATCGCGGCATACACCGCGCCGGCACCGGCGTGATTGGAGTTCCGCGCGCCTACCCAGCCAACGCCGGAAGCGCGCGCGAGCTCGACCGCAAGCGCGGCCGCCTGCGTCATTACCACGTGCCCCATGGCATGGTCGCCGTCGATCAGCGCGCTCGCGGGGCTGCGCGCGACCAGGCGCACCTCGGCATTCGGATTGATGCCGCCGTTTTTGATCTGGCGCACATAGCCCGGCAGGCGAAAGACCCCGTGGGCATCGGAGCCGGTGACGTCGGCTTCCAGCATGGCGTCCGCGGCGATGTCTGCATGCGCGGGCGTGAGCCCGGCCGCGCGCAGCGCGTCGGCGATGAATGCGCGCAGCACGGCCGCGGCATAGCGGGGCAAGGTTTCGGCCTTGGTGAACACTTTTATGATCAATCGCCGCAATGGCACGCTGTATACCGGCGTGGCAAGCGATCTGCCACGCCGCGTGTATCAACATCGAGAAGCTTTGATTGAAGGCTTCGAGACTGCGGATCGAGGCCGACGCATGCGTCGCCCCTCCAGAGCAATTTCGTCAGCAGAGCAGGATCACCACCCGCGCAGGGCGGCAACCACGGGCTTGAGCTGGCGCAAGTCGGCAACGACGGTTCGCGCGCCGGACCGCATCAGCGCCTGGCCAAGCTCGCCGTCCGAATGACTGCCGCCGACGAATCCGATCGCCGTCATTCCCGCCGCCGTGGCGGCCGTCACGCCAGCCGCCGAATCCTCGACCACAATGCAGTCCTGCGGCTCAACCTGCATTTGCGTGGCGGCATGAAGGAAGAGATCGGGGGCAGGTTTTCCCGCAGGCACATCGCTTGCGGAGAATATGCATTCGAAGAAGCGCGTTAGCCCCGTGGTTTCGAGGCTCACGCGCACGCGATCGAGCGGTGACGATGACGCGAGACATTTCGGTCCGCGCAGCCAGGTCAAGGCGTAGGCGGCATGCGGCATCGCGCGCACCTCGGCGCGCAGGCGATTGAGCGTTGCTCCCGCAAGTCGCGCAGCAAAGCTCGCCGGCAGCTTGCGCTTGCCCGCGGTCTCGACCATGGCAATCATGTCGGCCGGCCGCCGCCCGAAGAAGAAGCGCGCCACCAGCTCGGGAGTGAGCGGAATTCCGACGCGCGCGAACTCCTCCGCCGCTACCGCGGCGGCAAGGCGCTCGCTGTCGACCAGCACTCCGTTGCAATCGAAGATGATCACGTCAGCCCCGCGCCCGCAGCCCACCGGGCGTATCGACCTCGTTCCCCAACGAATCGAGGAGGCAACATACGGATCGCGCGCTGGTGGCAAAAGTCAGGCGGCGCGCCATTCACAGGCTGTACACAGAAATTAATTCAGCTTGGCTTTCACCTCGGCAATGCCCTGGGTGAGGAGGTTGTCGGCGAGGTTGTCCTTGACCGTGCGCGCAAGAACGGACTGTGCCGCTGCTACCGCTGCATCCGCCGCCGCGGAGCGCACATCGGCGACCGCCTGCGCCTCCGCCTGCTTGATCTTGTCCTCCGCGATCCGGGTGTGGCGGGCAATGAGCTCTTTGAGCTTGCTTTCCGCCTCGGCTGCCAGCCGCTCGGCCTCCGCCTTCGCGCTCGCAATGATGGCTTGCGCCTCCTGCTCCACCTCCTGCTGCTTGCGGAGGTAACCCGCAAGCAGGCTTTGCGCCTCCTCCTTTAGCCGGCGCGCCTCGTCGAGCTCCGCCTTGATGCGGGCGCGGCGATCATCGATCCCCTGCACAAGCCGCTTGTGCGCACCGAAATAGCCGAGCACGCCGAGGAAGATGAGAAAGGCGATCGCGACCCAGGCTTCGGCTTCGAGCATGGCTCCCTCAGCGCTTGAGCACGTGATCCACGGCAGCAGCGACTTCCGGGATGCCCGGCGTGGAACCCGTGAGCCGCTCGATGACGGCGCTTGCGGCCTCGGTCGCAATGCCGCGCACGTTGCCCATGGCGGCGGCGCGCGTGGCGGCGATGCCCTTCTCCGCTTCGGCGATGCGCAGATTGAGCTGCGCGTCCACCTCCTTGCGCCGGGCTTCAGTTGCGGCCGATGCTTTCGCGCGCGTCTCGCTCGCCAGGGTCTGCGCGCGGGCGCGCGCCTCGTTCAGCGCCTTCTCATGGGCAGCGATTGCGGCATCGGATTCTCCTTTGAGCCGCTGCGCTTCCCCGAGATCGTTGTCGATGTGGCGGCGGCGCGCCTCCAGGATCGAGCCGATGCGCGGCAGCGCCACCCGCGACATCAGCAGGTAGAGCGCGATGAACGTCACCGCCAGCCAAAGGAGCTGCGAAGCGAAGGTGTGGGGATCGAACGGCGGAAAGCCGCGCCCGTGCTCGCCCGCGGGAATATGCTCTTGCGACGCGCTGGGCTGGGCCGCTGCCTGACGCATTGCGGATCAGAGCGCGAACAGCAGCAACAGCGCAATCAGCAGCGAGAAGATCCCCAGCGCCTCCGTCACGGCAAAGCCGAAGATCAGGTTGCCAAACTGGCCTTGTGCGGCAGAGGGGTTGCGCAGCGCGGCGGCAAGATAGTGACCGAAGATCGTGCCGACGCCTACGCCGGCGCCGCCCATGCCGATGCAGGCGATGCCGGCGCCAATCATCTTAGCAGCTTGAGGATCCATGACAGAGCTCCTTTTCTAGTGTCCTGGGTGGATGGCATCGTTGAGGTAGATACAAGTGAGAATGGCGAAAACGTAAGCCTGCAGAAACGCGACCAGCAATTCGAGCGCCGTAAGGGCGACCGTGAGCCCAAGCGGCAGAATGGCTCCGAGCCAGCCGAGAAAACCGAGCGCTCCCAGCATGGTTACGAAGCCGCCGAACACCTTGAGCGTGATATGGCCGGCGAGCATGTTCGCAAACAGCCGCACGCTGTGCGAGACCGGCCGCGAGAAAAACGACATCACCTCGATGAAGGTCACCAGCGGCAGAATGTAGATTGGGACGCCGCTCGGCACGAACAGCTTGAGGAAACGCCAGCCGTTCTTCCAGAATCCGTACACGATGACCGTGCAGAACACCAGGAGCGCCAGCGCGACCGTGATGATGATGTGGCTGGTGACGGTGAAGGTATAGGGAATGATCCCGATGACGTTGAGCACCAGAATGAACATGAACAACGAGAATACCAGCGGGAAGAATCGCATCCCCTCGGGGCCGGCGGTGTTGCGCAGGGTGTCGACGGTGAACTCGTAGGAGAGCTCCGCAACCGACTGCAGACGGCCAGGGACCAAGGCGCGCCGGCTCGTGGCTCCGAGCGTGAGCAACAGGATGATGGCCAGCGAGATCAGCATGAACAGCGCAGAATTGGTGAAGGCGATGTCCACCCCGGCGATGTGGGCGACCGGGAACAGATTCTTGATCTCGAACTGGTGGATCGGATCCATCTAGGCAGTCATTTCTTCGAGCTCGGCGGGTCCGTCGGGTTGGGTGGAACGACGCCCGCCGCCCGCATCACGTTGAGCACGCCAGCGGCAAACCCGAGCAGCAGAAAGACGATCATTCCCCACGGCGAAATCCCAAGCCACCGGTCGATGAGCCATCCAATTCCTGCCCCCAGAAGAACCGCGGCCACGAGCTCGCTCGAAAGCCGAAATCCACGGGCGAGCGCCGAGGACTGGGCGGCGGCACGGGTCGCCTGAGCTTGCTCTGGAGGAGCCGCGGGACGGATGCGGTCGAGCCGCTCACCAAGACGATGCAATCGCGCGGTAAGCGCAGCCTCCTCGGCCGGCAGTTGCTCACGATCACCCGTTTGGCGCGCGTCGTCGGCCATTGAATTCGACACTCGCAACATTCCGGATGATCGCGACCTTCCAGCCGCACGTGAGGCCGGCCACGTGATACTGACCGCCTCCGAGGGTGTCAACATCGGGCGGCGCGGGGTTAAGTCATTGCGAGTGCGATGAAATACTAGTACCCGGAATCACAATAGGCTGATACAGCAGCGAGGGTTTTAAGTCACGTTTCAACATCAGCACCAGCTCCCGCACTTCTCGACACAATGCCTCAACGCCGCCGGCAAGACCGGGACCTTATGATCCCGTGAGGCATACCGACATGCGATTCTATAACTCACGTTTCCCTGTATTTTTGAGCTATAGAACCGCGCGTCCTATCGCTCATGACTTTCCGGCCCCTGGACCGATCGGACTGCGCTGGGCGAGCGGCGCCTTAGGTTGGTGATGATAGCGAGCCAAGAAGGCTGAAAAAAAGCAGGCTGAAAAAATCTGAAAAAAGCTCTTGCAATCGAAACGTAACTCAAGTACGAATGGGCATCCTTCAGAGATATGCCCGACCGGTCCGCCATCGGCGCGCCGGGTTTGTTTTGTTCCGGGCGATGCGTGGTTCTTGAAAAGTCTTGAGACGCCAATCTTGGTCTGGAACTGGCGCAACTTAGACGTGTAGAGAGAAGCTCGGTCGCGCAATTTTAGAAATTCGATGTATTTTTCGGTCTACGGCCTTGAAATACAGGGCTAATTCCAATCGAGCCAGGGCATTTTCCGGAATAGTCGAGAGCGGTTTTCCGCAGTAAATCCGATCAAATCAAAAATGCTGGAGCGTTTTTCGATTCCAGCAACTCGAAAAGCCGTCTCCAAGGATGAGGTCGCTTCCGAACCGCCACGCCAAGCCACTGCACAGCCGCCATTGCGCGGGCCCTCCGCCATCATCTATGGACAGCGCGGGCAGGAGGTGAGCGCCATGATTCGCACAGCTCTCTTTATCTGCATTGCCGTGCTCT
>DASXIG010000595.1:0-1557 GCA_036498105.1 Xanthobacteraceae bacterium
TGTCCCAGCACGTTGTTCACCTTGTGGGCGCCGGTGTGATTGAGATCCTCGCGCTTGAAGTAGATCTTCGCGCCGCCGAGATGCGCGCTCATGCGCTCGGCGAAATACAGCGGCGACGGCCGGCCGATGTAGTGCTTGAGATGACGATCGATTTCGGCCTGGAACGCAGGGTCCTTCCTTGCAGCAGCGTAGGCGTGCTCGAGCTCCAGGATGAGCGGCATCAGGGTCTCGGCCACGAACCGGCCGCCGTAGAGGCCGAAATGACCGCGCTCGTCGGGGCCGGTGCGAAAGGAGTTGCGCTGCTGCATGGTCATGAATTGACCGCCACTGGCTGCTTCCCGGTTGCGCGCCTCACCGCGTGTACGAAGGCGCGGATCATTTCCGGATCTTTCTCGCCGGGCGCGCGCTCGACGCCGGACGACACATCGACGCCCGGCGCGCATGTGATGCGCAGGGCTTCTGCGACATTGCCCGCGTCCAGCCCGCCGGAAAGCATGAAGGGCACCGCTGTTTCAAGGTTGCGCAGCAAGCGCCAATCGAAGGTCCTGCCGAGACCGCCGGGCCGCGACGCCGCAAGCGGAGGGCGAGCGTCGAACAGCAGGCGATCTGCAAGGGTCTCGTAGTCCGCGATGCGGGAGAGGTCGCCATGTGCCGCTATGGGCAGCGCCTTCATGACCGGCACCCCAAAGCGATGCCGTATCTCGCTCACCCGCTCGGGGCTCTCGCACCCATGCAGCTGGAGCAGATCAGGCGCGAGGTTCTCGATAATCTCCGCCAAGAGCGCGTCGCCGGCATCGACCGAAAGGGCTGCCTTCAGCGCCCTCCCGCGTACGCGCGCGCTCAGCGTGCGGGCAGTCCCGAACGCGATGTTGCGAGGCGAAGGCGGGAAGAACACGAAGCCAAGCATGTCGGCGCCGGCGTCGAGCGCCGCGTCCAGCGCCTCGGGCGACGTCAAGCCGCAAATTTTGACGATAAGGGCCATGCCCGTCAGGCCGCCGGGGGCGGGATGGTCAGCTGCGGCTCATATTTCGACTGCGCCACTGGCTTGGGCAACTGAACCTTGGGCAATTGAACTTTGGGCAATTGATCCGGTTCACCCAACCGTTGTCTCAGCCGGTCGAGCTCTGCGGCAAGCGCGCGCGTTTGCCCTTGCGCCAGCCTGGCGGCGCGCCGCCATCGGCTCTGCCTGATCCAGGCCGCGGCCCCGCCGAGGATGACGCCGCCGATGGCGATCCCAAGCAGCAGCGCAAACAGAGGCACCGTCACGGCGAGTGCAGGATGCGCCTGGTCGAACGGATCAAGCGTCACCACCACGCCGTGCCGGTTCGCCACGGCAAACGCGACGAACAGGATCGCCAGCGGTATAAGGATGAACCCCGCGACGAGCTTGCGCACCATGGGCATTCCGTCCGTGATCCAGCCCGGGTCACCGGGTGACCGCTGCCGGCTCCACCGGCTCTGCTGCCTCCGCCGGGGCAGCGCGGTTGAGCCGTTCGCGCATTTCCTTTCCGGTTTTGAAGAACGGCACTGATTTTCCTTCGACCGAGACATGCGCGC
>DASXIG010000596.1:0-3188 GCA_036498105.1 Xanthobacteraceae bacterium
GGGCAAATATCGCGCGGTTGCGGTCGCTTCCGACGTCCTGCCGCCGCTCGATAACGTGGTCGGGGTCACCACCAGAGCCGGCGCCGAGGCGCGCGGCGATTTTCTGCGCGCGATCATCCGCGCGCGCCGCAAGGCGGTCGAGTTCATGGCAACGAACACCGACGAGGCCGGCGATATCGTCGCCATACATTACAACCTCGACAGCGACGTGGCCCGCAGTGCCGTGCGCAACCTGATCGCCAGCAGAACCCAGAACGTGCCCTATTGGGGAAGCGGGCAATTCCACCTTGACGGCATGACGCGAATGATCGAGGTGCAGAAGATGGTCGGAGCCATCACCGGCGAGGTCGATATTTCGGGGATGATTGACACGCGGTTCCTACCGGACGACATCAGAACGCCGAAATAGACGTTCTCCCTGTAGCCCGGATGAGCGGCGCGCCTTCCAAGGCGCGCCGCGATAATCCGGGATCCACCCGCATATCGCTAGCTGGCGCGCCAGCTAGCTCATGCGGGCTACGTTTCGAGCTGACGGCCATGCGCCGGACCGCCTGCTATCGCGTGGGGGTGATCGCAGCAGCGGTGCTGCTGCTCGAGCTTCTGTGCCTCGGCGGCGTGATCGACCGCATCACCATGCCTCCGCCGCACATCATCGCGCGTGATCTCGGCGCGATACTCTTTTCCGGCTCGCTCAATGCGGCGATCGCCAAGACCCTGACCAATGCCGCTCTGGCGCTCGTGCTGGCGCTGGTCGCCGGCGTGGTTTGCGCAGCCGCGATCCATCGCCACGCGATGCTGCGCGACACTCTCGACCCGCTGTTTACGACCTATTACGCCGTTCCGGTGTTTGCGTTTTATCCGCTGCTCATCATCCTGCTGGGGCTTGGCGACGCGCCGCAAATTCTCATCGGCTTCATGCTGGGCGTGGTCGCCGTGATCGTGAACACGCTGAACGGGCTTGATCGTGTGCCGGCAGTGCTCAGGAAGGCCGCGCGGATACACGGCATGGGCGTCATGGCGACAGCCCTGTCCGTTACTTTGCCTTACGCGGCGCCTTACGTGCTCACCGGCGCGAAGCTCGCGGTCGCCTACTGCCTCATCGGCATCATCGGCGCCGAGTTCATCATGTCGCGCGGCGGCATGGGTTACGAGATCAGCTTCGCCTACACCAATTTCGACAACGCCACGATGTATCCGCTCATCCTGCTTGTCCTTTTGGTTTCGATCGCAGTCAACGCCGCGCTGTCGCGTTGGGAGAAGCTGCTGCTGGCACGGAGAGGGTTGTGACCGCACGGTGGAAACCGACGCGCAATGCAGTCACGCTGATCCTCAGCCTGCTGGTGTTGTGGCAGCTGTTGTACTGGTGCACGGGCGAGATCGCGATGCGCTCGCCGCTCGCAACCGTGCGTTTCACGGCCAATCTTCTGAGCAGCGGCGCGTTCTGGTCGCACCTCTCGGAGACGGCCCGTGCGTTTGCCGCAGCGCTCGCGATCGCCGTTGCGCTCGGGCTCGGCATCGGCTTCTGGCTGGGTCTCCATCGTCTCTCGAGCGAGGTCATGGAGCCGATGCTGGTTGCGCTCTATTCCATTCCCAAGATCACGCTCTATCCCATCGTGCTGCTCGCGTTCGGGCTCGGTATGCCCGCCAAGATCGCATTCGGCGCCATCCATGGGATCGTCCCGATCGCCATCTTCACCATCAACGCGCTGCGCAACATCAAACCGATCCTGATCAAGGCCGGGCGCGTGCTCAACCTGCGTCACGGGGAGATGGTGCGCATCATCCTGTTTCCGGCCGCCGTTCCCGAAATCTTCGCCGGTATTCGCATAGGCTTCTCCCTGACGCTCATAGGCACGATCCTCGGCGAGATGTTCGCGGCTCAGCGCGGGCTCGGCTATCTGCTCATGAACGCGATCGGCCTGCACAATGTCGATGTCATCATGGCGGTGACCCTCCTGCTGGTCGTCTTTGCAGCGAGCTTCGGCGCGATCCTGCTGCGGATCGATCGCCGGCTGCATCACCGCCTGTAGGGTGCCATCGCGCTTGCGCGCAGACCGCGGCGGCGCGATATATGCAGCGCGAGGGGCGCCAGGAGCGCAATGAGCGAGACGTTCGAATCCGCGCTGGCCGGACGCGTCGACGCCATGGTCGACGCATGCACCCGCTGCGGCAAGTGCGTGGAGGTATGCCCGGTGACTGGGCCGGGCAAGGTCGATGCCGCCCCGCGCGCCGTCATCGAGGGGGTCATGGACATCCTGCGCACCGGCGACGGACCGCAGGCGTCACGCAATTGGGCGAATGCCTGCCTGCTCAGCGGCGAATGCATCCAGGCCTGCGACTACGGGGTCAATCCGCGCTTCCTGCTCGGGATGGCGCGGCTGGCCATGACCCGCCGCAAGGACGAGCCGGCGCAGCAACGCCGCCAGGGCGTGGAGGGTTTTCGCAAGGTCGCCCGCGACGTCACCCACATCTCGCGCCTGCAGCTCGACGATGGGCTGCTGGCGCGGCTTGGACAGAGACCCGATCGCCGCAACGAGTTCACCGCTGCGCCGGACTTCGTCTTCTACACCGGCTGCAACGTGCTCAAGACGCCACATATCGCGCTCCTGGCGCTCGACATCATGGACGCCCTCGGCATCACCTATGAGGTGATGGGCGGGCCTGCCCATTGCTGCGGCGTGGTGCAGATGCGCACCGGCGATGTCGCCACCTCAGGCCGCTTCGCCGAGAGCACCATGGACAAGCTCGCCCACAGCAAGTCGGGCCAGGTGATCTCCTGGTGCCCCAGCTGCCATGTGCAGTTCACGGAAACTACCTTGCCCACCATCGAGAAGACCCGCGGCGCGCGACCGTTCGAGATGACGCCGTTCATGCTGTTCCTGCGCGGGCAGCTCGAGCGGCTGCGGCCTCATCTGGAGAACCCCGTCGATATGCGCATCGCCTTGCATCGCCATCCCGGGATCAAGGGCGTGGTCGAGGCGGCGGAAGATATCCTGCGCGCCATACCCGGGGTCGAGCTGGTCGATCTCGACCAGCCCGCGGTCGGTCTGATGAGCAACTATTTCCGCGCGCTGCCCGCCTATCGCCGCGAGCTCCAGCAGAACGAGCTCGAAGCCGCCGAGCGGGCGCAGGTCGATGCGCTGGTCGCCGTCTACCATGCCGATCATCGCGAGCTGTGCGCGCACGAG
>DASXIG010000597.1:0-3981 GCA_036498105.1 Xanthobacteraceae bacterium
GAGATGACTGCACGCATCCGTGAATTTCTCAAGCAGCGCACAGGCGAAGGCCCTTGCCTCGTGCTCGACCTCGACGTCGTGCGCGAGAACTATCTCCTGTTCGCCAAGGCGCTGCCCGACACCAGGGTCTTCTACGCGGTCAAGGCCAATCCCGCGCCCGAGGTCCTCAAGCTCCTCGCCGAGCTCGGCTCGTGCTTCGATGTCGCCTCGGTGAGCGAGACCGAGGCGGTGCTCGCGGCCGGCGCCACGCCGGAGCGCATCTCCTACGGCAACACCATCAAGAAGGAGAGCGAGATCGCGGCGGTGGCGGCCATGGGCGTGACGCTGTTTGCGATCGACTGCGAGGCCGAGGTCGAAAAGGTGGCGCGCTGCGCGCCGGGCGCCCGCGCGATCTGCCGCGTCCATTGCGACGGCACCGGATCCGAATGGCCACTGTCGCGCAAGTTCGGTTGCGAACCGGACTACGCGCCGGACATCCTCGAGCTGGCGCATCGGCTGGGGCTCGTACCGCATGGGATCTCCTTTCACGTCGGCTCCCAGCAGCACAACGTGGAAGCCTGGGATCGTGCGCTCGCCTCGACCGCGGCGATTTTCCGCACCTGCGCCGAGCGCGGCATCAGTCTCGCGATGGTCAATCTGGGTGGCGGCTTTCCGGCGCGCTACGTGCGCAAGACGCCACGGCTCGACACCTACGGCCGGGCGATCTTCCGCGCCTTGCGCAAGCATTTCGGCAACGCGATTCCCGAGACGATCGTGGAACCGGGCCGCGCGCTGGTGGGCAACGCGGGCATCATAGAGGCCGAGGTGGTGCTGATCGCAAAGCGCTCGCCGGAGGACGAGCTGCGCTGGGTCTATCTCGACATCGGCAAGTTCCATGGTCTTGCCGAGACCATCGGCGAATCCATCCGCTATCCCATCCGCACGCCGCGTGACCGCGACGAGACCTCGCCCTGCATCATCGCGGGGCCGACCTGCGATTCCGTGGACGTGCTGTACGAGAAGAACCCCTACCCGCTGCCGGTCTCGCTTGCGATCGGCGACAAGGTGCTGATCGAGGCCACCGGCGCCTACACGGCGACCTATTCGTCGGTTGGCTTCAACGGCTATCCGCCCCTGCGGCAATATGTGATTTGAGCCCGCCGCACAGAGCTCTCCGTAGGGGGCGACGCATTGCGTCGCCCTTCTATCCATGACCGTGCCTACCGAAAGAGGGCGAGGGAGTGCCTCGCCCCTACGGATTAAAAGCGTCGCGTTTTCCCGTCCGCCAAATCACCACAGTCCGACCCCATTGAGTTGAGCGATCAAAGACCCCACGTTGCGGGAAATCCGGAGCTTGCAACAGGCAGTCTTAACATTGTCCTTGGGTGAGGTAATGCGCGCGTCATTTCTCGAGCTGTTCGTCGGCGCCGTTCTGCTCGGCGCAGCCATTGTTCCGGTTGGTGCCGCCGAACCGACCGCGGTCGGGCTTTGGGAGCAGGTGGACGAGAGCAGCGGCCAGGCTGAAAGCTGGTTTCGGATTACCGAGCACAACGGTGTGTTCGAGGGCAACATCATCAAGATCTTCTTCAAGCCCGGCGAGGACCAGAATTTCCGCTGCGACAAATGCGAAGGGCCCGAACGCGGGGCGCCGGTCCTGGGCATGAAGCTCATCAAGGGCATGCACCGGCACGGCAATGCCTACGAGGACGGCACCATCACCGACCCGCGCGATGGCTCGGTCTATCGCGCAATGATGCGGCTCAGCGCCGACGGGCAGAAGCTCGAAGTGCGCGGCTACCTCGGCATCTCGTTGTTCGGACGCAGCCAGGTCTGGAACAGATTGCCCGACAGCGCGCTCCAGCAAACGCCCCCCGCCCCGCGCGCGCAGCCGACGCGGAGGTAGCTTAGAGCGTGTCCCGCAAAAGTGGAAACCACTTTTGCGAAAAAGGACATACGCAAAACAAAGGCATAGAGCAGGATGACGATTCGAGGAAAAGTCATCCTTCTCTACCCCAGGCGGATGATGCCGGCTTGCCCGTCTTCCGTGCCGAACACGAGCGTATCGCCAGTGGCGTCCCAGGCGAGCGCGGTGACGGGCGTACCCGCAGGCTTCTTCGCCAGGACTTCCGCGCCGTCCTCGATGCGCACCAGGAGCACGAGCCCGTCGGCGTAACCCACCGCGACGATCTCCTGCTTGGGATGGCACGCGACGACTTCGACCTGAGACTCGGCTGGCGCCAGCATACGCGGCTGCTTGCCCAGCGGGCCTTCTTTGCCTGCGAATGGCCACAGGACCAGCTGGGTCGCGCCTGATGTCGCGAGCCATTTGCCGCTTGCGCTCCAATCGAGCGAGCGCACGCGTGCGCCATAACCCGACATCCGCATGCTCTTGCCGTCGGACAGGCGCCAGGCATGCAACGTCGGCTCCTGCATCGACGAGAGGAGAAAGCGGCCATCGGGGCTGAAGATCACGCCGAGATGCGAGCCCTTCCACGCCAGCGTTTCCGGCGCGGACCGTGCGTTGGGAAACCACAACGTGATGCCGTTGTAGTGCGCGACGGCGGCGCGCAATCCCTTCGGGGCGAACGTCAGCCCGCCGACGGTGGAAGGAAGCTCAATCGTGCGCTCGCCATTCTCTCCCGTGCGCACGAATGCCTGCTTGCCCGCCGACCACGCCAGCGCATGACTTGGTCCCGTCGCGACGTGGTCGATCCAGCGGCGTCTCCCGTCGGTCGCGATTGTGGCGCTCGTGCCGTCGGCGTCCGTCGCTGCGACCTTTCCATCGTCGCCGCCCGTAATGATGCGCGCACCATCCCGTGTCGAGCAGAGAATCGCGCCGGCATGCACTGCGATCGGTTTAGCTGCGCCATCCGAAGACACCAGGAGCAAGGACTCTTCTCCGAGCACGAGCATGGCGATGCCGCCGATGAAATGCGCCGCCACGACCGCGGCGCCCGCTTTCACGGGCTGGGTGCGCTCGACGACGGACGTGATACCGGAGTCCCGATCGGTCATCTCAACGGTGGTCAGGCCGCGCAACCTTCGAAGCCGGCCTCGATGGTCTCCTGCGGCAGCTTGCGTCCGATGAAAACGATCCGGCTTTCGCGCTTCGCCCCGTTCTCCCAGGGACGCTGATGGTCGCCGTCCAGGATCATGTGCACGCCCTGGAGCACAAATCGTTCGTCATCGTCCTTGAACGACAGGATGCCCTTGCAGCGCAGAATATTGGGCCCTTCCCTCTGCACGAGATCCTGCACCCAGGGAAAGAACTTGTCCGGATCGAGCGGCCGTTCGGTCTTGAGCACGAACGACTGCATCTCTTCATCGTGATAGTGCTTGCGTCCGCCGCCGTCGTGATGATGGTGATGATCGCCGTGCGAATGGCCTTCCTCCCCATCCGCATGTGCATGGCTATCGCCGTCGTCCAGGAACTCAGGCTCGATCTCCAGAATACGGTCGAGGTCGAACGCGTTACGCCCCAGCACCTCCGGCAGCGCGATCTCGCAGCGCTCGGTGCGGTGCAGCCTGGCATAGGGGTTGATGCCGCGGATGCGGGCTTCGACCTCGCTCAGCTCCTCCGCAGCCACCAGATCGGTCTTGTTGAGAAGAATGACGTCGGCGAAGGCGATCTGATTCTTCGCCTCGGGAGCATCCTTCAGCCGGTCCCGCAGCCATTTGGCATCTGCGACCGTCACGACGGCGTCGAGCTTGGCCTTGCGGCCGACATCCTGGTCCATGAAGAACGTCTGCGCCACCGGCGCTGGATCGGCGAGCCCCGTGGTTTCCACGATGATCGCGTCAAACTTGCCCTTGCGCCGCATCAGGCCGTCGATGATGCGCACGAGGTCGCCGCGCACGGTGCAGCAGATGCAGCCGTTGTTCATCTCGAACACTTCCTCGTCGACGCCGACCACGAGCTCGCCGTCGATGCCGATCTCACCGAATTCATTGACGATGACGGCGTATTTCTTCCCGTGCGGCTCGCTCAGGATGCGGTTGAGC
>DASXIG010000598.1:0-2248 GCA_036498105.1 Xanthobacteraceae bacterium
GCCTCTCACAACATGGCCGAAGTCGAGCGTCTGTGCGAGCGGGTCATCATCATGAAACAGGGCCAGATCGAGGACGATGACGAACCCGGAAGGCTGCTCATCCGTTACGGACGGGACACGCTCGAACAGGTTTTTCTCGACGTTGCGCGAGGTCGCGGACCGGCACGAGAGGCAGCGCAATAGAGCATCGATGCGGGACGTCGCTTCCTCCACAGAGACGCTGGCGATCGCGCCCCATCGCGTGGCCGCGATGGTGCTGCGTTATCTCTACCTCCTGCGCGCGTCGTGGACGCGCCTCCTTGAGCTGATCTACTGGCCGGCGGTGCAGCTTTTCGTGTGGGGGTTTTTGCAGTTCTATATCGCCCAGAATTCAGGCTTCTTCGCGCGGGCAAGCGGAGTCTTCATAGCGGCCGTACTGATGTGGGACATCCTGTTTCGAGGACAGCTCGGGTTTTCCATCTCTTTCCTGGAAGAGATGTGGTCGCGCAATCTGAGCAACCTGATGATCTCTCCGTTGCGTCCCGTAGAGTTCATCGCGGCGCTGATGATCATGAGTCTCATCCGGCTCGCCATCGGAGTGATCCCGGTCACCCTGCTCGCGATCGCATTCTTTGGTTTCAATCTATATGGGCTCGGGCTGGCGCTGGTCGCATTCTTCGTCAATCTCATCCTGACCAGCTGGGCGGTCGGGATCGTGGTTGCAGGCGTGTTGATGCGTCACGGCATGGGCGCGGAAAGTCTCGCCTGGACACTGATGTTCGTGCTCATGCCGCTCACCTGCGTGTACTACCCCGTCAGCGTTCTTCCGGACTGGCTTCAGCTCATCGCGTGGGCGCTTCCTCCCACGTATGTTTTCGAGGGGATGCGTGCCCTGATCATGGACCACGTATTCCGAGGCGAGCTCATGGCCGAGGCGTTCGCGCTCAATGCGGTCTATATCGGGCTGTCGGCGCTTGCGTTCGTCCAGCTGCTCAACAGCGCGCGGCGTGCCGGCTCGCTGCTTCAAACCGGCGAATAACAGCCATGCCCTGCCGTAACGGAATGTTTCCGTAGGGGCGACGCATTGCGTCGCCCTCCAAGCAGCAGCCGCGGATGTGGAAAGCGGGCGAGGAAGTGCCTCGCCCCTACGGATAAACCATGACGTGAAGAAATTAGCGAGTGTCAGCCAGCGGCCTACCGCCTGAAACCGGCGAGCGGGCCATGCGTTCACCATGCCGGGTTCGCTGCGGCGCAAAAGCTGCAATCCCGCAGATTGTGACTATCTATTCAATGCCAGCAATGACAGAGTGATGACAGGTATGTTGACTCAAGGTCTGGATGCCGACACTGTGCTGCGGCGCAGCAAGGCTGGTGAGGCGGGGGGCTCCATGGCAATCGGCGAGTTCGGCGGTGCGCCTCCTATTGCGGGTGCCACCGGCCCAATGTATGCGGCACCGGCCTATTGGCTCTATGAAATGAGCCAGGCGGCGCTCAATCCTGCTCGCGCCTGGGCCGATGCAGCGCGGCTGTTTTTCAAGAATCCGGCCAATCCGCTGTCCTATACGGCTTACGGCAGAACGGTCTCCGCCGGCATGGAGTTGTTCGAACGCTCCACGCGGCGGTACGGCAAGCCGGACTGGAACATCAATTCCACGACAATCGGTGGCGAGCGCGTTCCGGTCCACCACACGACGGTTTGGGAGCGGCCATTTTGCCGCTTGCTGCATTTCGAGCGAACCCTTCAGCATGCGCCGCGGCGTCCGCAGCCATGCCTTCTCATCGTTGCGCCCATGTCGGGCCACTATCCCACACTCCTGCGGGGGACGGTCGAAGGCTTCCTCCCCAACCATGACGTCTACGTCACCGAATGGATCGATGCCCGCATGGTCCCGGTGACCGAGGGCCGGTTCGATCTCGATGACTACGTCGACTACATCATCTCCATCCTGCATTTCCTCGGCGGGGACGCCCATGTGCTGGCGGTCTGCCAACCTTCGGTACCGGTGCTTGCGGCCGTGGCACGCATGGAGGCGAATAGCGATCCCTATGTGCCGCACTCGATGGTCCTCATGGGGGGGCCCATCGATACGCGGGTGAACCCCACGGCCGTGAACACTCTCGCGCAAAGGCGGGGCACCGATTGGTTTCGCCGCCATGTCATAACCAAGGTGCCGTTTCCGAATCCCGGCTTCATGCGCGATGTCTATCCGGGGTTTCTGCAGCTGCACGGCTTCATGAGCATGAATCTCGACCGGCACATCGAGGCCCA
>DASXIG010000599.1:0-13165 GCA_036498105.1 Xanthobacteraceae bacterium
CCGCCGCCCAGGGCCTGGAACAGTGCCGCCGTATCGGACAGGCGCGCCGCCCTCGCCTGCACGACCCCGATCACGGACGTCAGATAGGTCTGTTGCGCCAGAAGCAGGAAAAGGACGTTGGCTTGGCCGGTCTCCAGCTGCTGGCGTGAGAGATCGAGGCTTATCTTGGCGGCGCGCTCGAAGTCCCGCGCCGCTTTCAGCGCCTCCGCATCGTATTGCGCCGCGTGCAACGAGTCGGCAACGTTCTGCAAGGCGCTGATGAGCACCCAGCGATAGGTCCATCCCGTCTGATCATAGTTTGCCTCTGCCTGGCGCCGCAGATGCAGCAAGTTGCCGGCGTCGAAGACGGTCTGGGTCGCGTTGCCAGCCAACATCCAGAAGGCGTTGAAAGGGTGGAGGAGACCAGCGAGGGCCGTCGCGGTGTATCCGCCATTGGCACTGATGTTGAAATTTGGAAGCATATTGGCGGTGGCGACCCCGACAAGCGCGCTGGCCGAATGCATCTGCTCTTCTGCCAGCCGCACATCCGGACGCTGCATGATCAGTTGGGACGGCAGGCTCACCGGCAGGTCCTGCGGCAATTGCAGCGAGGCGAGGGTGAATGTCTGATATGGCTCCTCGTTCGGATAGCGGCCGAGGAGAGCGGTCAGCAGGTCGCGTGTGAAGGCCAGCTGCTTTAGCAACGGCGGCAACGTTGCTTCCTGCTGCGCCAGCGCGGCCTCCTGCGCCGCCAGGTCGAGCCGGCTGGCGAAACCTGCATTGAACTGCTGGCGCAGGATCTCGAGGCCCTTCCTGTTGAGTGCGATGATCTGTCTGATGGCGCTGATCTGGTCGCGCAGCGAGGCCTCCTGGATGGCGGCGACCACCACGTTGGACGTGAGGGTGAGATATGCCGCCTCGACCGTGAACCGCTGCTCATCGGCCAGCGCCTGCTGCGATTCCACCGTTCGGCGGTTGAGGCCCCACACATCCATGGAATAGGAGACGAGGACCTGTGCCGTGTAGAGGTCGAACGGGTTAATTGCGGGATTGGCCAAGGGTGGGGATAGAACCGATGGCGTCTTTTCACGGTTGGCATTGAAATTGGCCGTAGCGGTCGGAAAATACTTGGTCTGCTGCGCGTAGACGACCTCCTTTGCTGCGCGCAGCGTCGACATGGTCGCCTGTAAATTTTGATTGTTCCGTAGCGCCTCTTCGACAAGCCTGTTGAGCTGAGGCGATCTGAACAGCCTCCACCATTGCTCGGGGAGATCGCCGCCGTAGGCGAAATGCTGAGCTTCCCCGGTTGCACCCGGAATCGAGCGCGTCCCGGGGAGGGGCGCTTTCGTGTAGGCGGCAGTATTTGGGGGAGCGGGATCAACAAAATTGGGGCCGACCGCAATGCAGCTCGACACCGCGGCCGAGGTTGCCAGCGCGGCGGCAGCCTTGAAAAAACGCCTTGCGATCAGACGCATACTGCTCACGCCTACAAACGCCAATGCCCCGCGCGCTCCCCAAACACGTCCCGATGCAGGGGAGGCCCCAATCATAGTTCTGATCGGGTTTTTCGGTGTGCCGCCCCTGCCACACTGGGCATTAATCAAGCCCAAAATGAACTGTGATCTGTCACAGTATAAATCGTGACTTGTCACAGTAGACCGCAGTGTTCAGCCACCCTTACTTGGTTGGGATGCCGAAGCTCGGTGCTTGGCGGACCGGCTGCACGAGTAGCTGCTTCGGCGTTCACGCAGGTCGGCTCGGGTCCGACCACTCCGCTTAGCGGAGCGTCAGCCTCGCCGTGATAATCGGAACGGGCGTGATCCGTCCGGGCGGAAGGCCCCAGAACGTCGCAGGCGCCCTCACCGGCACCGGGATCCGGCCGAAGAAGCCCTGATCCTGTTCACAACGAGAGGGCTATGCTCGGAGGCGGCTTGCCGAGATCCGCCTCATTTTCTACTTGCATGTAGCGTCGTAGACACTCATGGGCCAACCTTGAGCGGGACTGTGATATGTCACAGTGGACCAAAGTCGCGCGGCAGTCATTGTTGAATTTTCGAGCGCTCACGTTTGAGCTTGGCCGATGGCATCATTCTCGAGACAAAACAGCTTGATGATCACGGCGGTTGTGGCTGCGGGATTGAGTATCGCAGTTGGCGTTTATTTTTTGCGTTACGGCAGCCCACTCAAGCCCGGTTCCGACCGGCCTGGTACGAATGCTTACGCCAGGGAGACGCAATCAGCATCGACCAGCGGCGCCGGAGAACCAATGCCGCGCGACAGCGTGGAGCTATCGGATTCACAGCTGGCCCTGGTCAAGGTGGAGGCGGCCGGCGAGCAACTGTTCGCCTTGGAGAAGAGCGCCGTCGGAAGCATCGATTTCAACCAGGAGCTGTCGGTGCAAGTCTTCACGCCCTATCAAGGCCGGATCGTCAATCTGTTCGCCACTGTCGGAGACGAGGTGAAGAGGGGCCAAACCCTGTTCACCATAGATAGTCCCGATCTCCTGCAAGCGGAGTCCACACTGATCTCCGCGGCAGGGGTGCTCGAGTTCACCACCAGGAACCTGGCCCGTCTCAAACAGCTCTACACTACACGCGCCATCTCGCAGAGAGACCTCGAGCAGGCTGTATCCGATCAGCAGACCGCGGAAGGCAATGTGCGGGCGGGAAGGGACGCAGTGCGGCTGTTCGGCAAGACCGATTCCGAGATCGACAGCATCATCGCAAAGCGCATGGCCGACCCGATTCTGGTCGTGCCGAGTCCGATTTCAGGCCGTGTCACTGCCCGCAATGCGGCGCCCGGACTGTACGTGCAACCCGGCAATCCCCCTGCTCCGTTCTCGGTCGCCGACATATCCACAATGTGGATGCTGGCGAATGTCGCGGAAACCGACAGCCCTGATTTCAAGGTCGGCCAGGAGGTGAAGGTCCGGATCATGGCGTTCCCGGATCGCGTGTTCGACGGAAAGATCTCCACCATCTCCTCCACCGTCGATCCCAATACGCACCGGGTTTGGGTGCGGTCCGAAGTTGCGGATCCGCGGCACGATTTGCGTGCTGGAATGTTCGCCACATTCGTCATCCGGACCGGCGATCCAATTCGCTCCGTCGCCGTCCCCCTCGACGGAGTGGTCAGGGAGGGCGACGGCACCATGACGGTGTGGGTCACCGCCGATCGCCGGCGCTTCACCAAGCGAACCGTCAAGGTCGGCTTGCAACAGAACGGCTATCGCCAAATCCTGGAGGGCCTCCAACCCGGAGAGCTCGTCGCCACGGAAGGAGCGCTATACCTCAGCAACGCCCTGGCGACGGCATCCCGCTAAGCCCGGCCCGCGCGGGTTATTCCTCCACGTCAGTGCAGCGGCACAGGTATGCTCTCGCGGCCCGCGGCCGAATTTACGCAGGATTTATGTTGCGGAAGGCCCGGCGCTGCTTACATCCGAACGGAACGACGCTACATCACGGCCCAGCAAGCGCTGATCCAATCGGTGCTGCGAGAAGGGTCGGTGTTGCGGAGAAGGGAGAGGGTCCATGAAGCGCGGGGATGTGTGCTGCGATGGTGGAGGCGCCCCCTGACGCCACGCTGCCGCGGTCCAGCGTGCCGTTGCATCTGCGGGTAGCGGCCATTGTTCTGCGTTCGATTTTCGTCTCCGCTCTTCTGGCCATCACCGTGCGGGTCAGCACGCCGCAGAGTGAGACCATTTGGACGGTGTTCGACTCGCTCGGCGACGTCATCCGCTTGATTTTGGGACTGGTCGTCTGCGTTTGGATAGTCGCTCACCTCTTCATGCTGCCCAAGGATCCCGAGGGCTACAGGACCTGGGTATATCTGGGCATGGCGCTCGCGCCGCTGGCATTGGCGTGCGCAATAGCAGTTTGGTGAGGAGACCCGCCGCAGCTGCAGCATTTTCGCAAAAGTGGGAACCACTTTTGCGAAGAGGACATGCGCAATAAAAGACGTCGATCAGGATGGGGATTCGAATGGGGCCATCCTGCTCTACGGCTCAATGAGCCCACCATCCGCTGCTTTCATGACTGCCTGGGTGCGGGTGGACGCGTCGAGCTTGCCGCGCGCATTATCAACGTGAAAGTCGATGGTTCGCTTGGAGAGCCCCAGAATCTGGGCAATTTCGGCGGAGGTCTTGCCACGCGCTACCCAGGTCAATGCCTCGACCTCGCGGTCATTGAGGTCCACCAGCTTCGGCCACAGGTCCATGCGCGCCACCCCCGCGAGCCGGGCAGTGATGATAGTGGCGAGAACGTCGAAGTCGATCGGTTTGGTCACATAATCGTCGGCTCCAAGCTGCCGCCCTCGCAGCTCATTTTCCCGGTCCGACAGGGCAGTCAGGAACACGAACGGCATATGGCGAAAGCGCGGAGCCAGGGCGGTCAATCGCTCCAGCACCTCGAAGCCGGACATGCCGGGCATGCTGATGTCCGACAGGACCAGATCGGGCATGGTCTTGAGGATTGCGGCAAAACCCTCCCGACCATCCCCCGCGATGATGACTTCGTACCCCCGCTCGACCAGCTCCTCAGCAATCAAGGCCGCGGTCTCGCGGTCATCTTCGACACAGAGGATTTTTTTCTTTCGCGTCTCGGCCATCTCTGGCCCTCCAAGATGCTCAATATCAAAACGTGGTTTGATCGACGCATCGACTGTCCTATAATCGCCGCATGATTTACTTCAATAGTTCGGTTTGAAGCGCTTGCCAAGGCAATGGTTCCGGCATGAGGCAACCGAGCTCGATCAGATTGCATCTGACTATCGTCTTCCTGTTTTTCTTCCTGCTGGTGATCGTGCTGGGCTTGTTCAGCATCTCACGTCTCAGCAGCTTCAACCGCGTTTCCGAGGACATCGCCGGTTTGTGGCTGCCCAAAACCCGGGTCTTGGGCGATCTCAACAACTTCACGTCTGATTTCCGGGCTGTCGAGGGCGGCAATCTGCTCGCATCGGATCTCGCAGAAACAACCGCGACGGAACGAGAGCTGGAGCAGCTTGATCGCTCCATCGCGCAATCCGAGCGCAGTTACGAGCAGATCCGCCACGACTCCGTCGAGAACGGTCTTTACGAGAACTTCAAGTGGAGATGGCATGAGTACAGAATAATCGTCAACCAGATCCTGACGCTCTCGCGCACCAATCACAAGCCAGAGGCGATCGCGATCTATTTGTCCAGCTCGCATTCGGCCTATAATGCCGCAAGCGATGCGTTGGGACAGCTCACGGACCGCACGGTAGCGCAGGCCAAAGAGGCGAGCGGCCGAATCGTAGCCGCCTATACGCAGGCGTTCTGGCTGGTTTGGGTCGCGATGGGGCTTGCCGGGGTGATGGTTGCCGCCGCGTTGCTCTACATCTGGCGATCGATTTCGGTGCCGCTCCTACATCTCGCCGATTGCATGCACCGTCTGGCCGGCAATGACACCGCTATCGAGATCCGCGGGACGAAGCGTCGCGACGAGATCGGAGAGATGGCGCGCGCCGCGGTGGTGTTTCGCAATAATGCGATCGAGCTGATGCATAGCCAGAATCGCTTGATCGAGCAGACTGCGATGCTCGAGGAGAAGCTCGCGCAGGAGCAGCGGTTGGCTCTGCTGCAGCGCAACTTCGTGTCAATGGCCTCGCACGAATTCCGTACCCCCTTGAGCATCATCGATGGTCATGCTCAGCGCTTGATAAAGCTGAAGGATCGTCTCGCATCGGACGAGATCAGTGGACGCGCGGAGAAGGTCCGTGCGGCCGTCCTGCGGCTGACGCACTTGATAGAAAATCTGCTGGACTCCTCTCGCGTGATCGATGGCGGGCTCTCGTTCCATAAGGAGGAAATCGAGCTCTCGAAGCTTTTGCACGAGGTTTGCCAGCTGCATCGCGAGCTTGCCCTGGGATCGCAAATCGACGAGCGGCTCGGAGCGCTGCCTTTGCGGATCATGGGCGATCCGAAGCTGCTGTTTCAGATGTTCAGCAATCTTCTGTCCAATGCCGTCAAGTATTCGTCGAGCGGGCAGGTCATCGAAGTCGCGGCCGGGCTGGATCGCGGAACAGCCGTGGTGGCCGTGAAGGACCATGGAATCGGAATTCCGGCAAAGGACATCGATCAGGTCTTCGAACGCTATTTCAGGGGGAGCAATGTCTCCGGTCTCGTCGGGACCGGGGTCGGATTATATCTTGCCAGGATGGTAGTGGACGCGCACGGCGGAGAGATCACGGTGGACAGCCGCGAGGGGGAGGGCTCCACCTTCACGGTCAGGCTTCCCGCGCAAACTGATATCCGGACCGAGGCACCCTCCGTGCTTCGATCTGCCTCCCGGGAGGAACGCAAAGCCGTCGATAATGGAGTTGAGGCGCCTTATTCCAACGCATGAATGCGGGCACGTGGGAGCTCGCGCAGCCCGATCGGATCACAAGCGCAATGCGGCTAGCAGTGGTCGAGGACAATCCGGAGCTCGCGCAGCTCCTCGCCCAAGGCCTCAGGAGCGAAGGTTACGAGACCGACCTGATGACGACTGCGGCGGAAGCGCGCGCAGCCCTGACCAGCACCCGGTATGCCGCTCTAATCCTCGACCTCGGGTTGCCCGATGCGGACGGTCTCTCGATTCTGCGAGAAATCCGAATGCGCAAGGACCCCCTGCCGGTGCTGGTTTTGACGGCGCGCGGCGGCCTGCACGATCGGGTGAGCGGGTTGCGCAGCGGCGCGGATGATTATCTGGTCAAGCCTTTCGCCTTGGAGGAGCTGGTGGCGCGCCTGGAAGCGCTCTTGCGACGCCCCGGCCAGTTGCTGGGCCGTGCGCTGCAGATTGCGAATGTCGTGTTCGATACCGAGAGCAAGCAGGCATTCATAGACGACAAACCTCAAACGTTGTCAGCCCGTGAGGTTGCCGTGCTCGAGCTCCTGATGCGGCGCAAGGGACGGGTGGTCTCCAAAAAGCTCGTCGAAGATCACATATTCGGAGCGGCGGGGGACGTCGCCTCGAATGCGGTCGAAGTCTACGTGCATCGCTTGCGCAAGCAGCTTTTGGAGCACGGCGCGAAGCTCAAAATTCATACCATTCGCGGCGTTGGATATCTCATGAGCGAAGAAAAGCGCGCGTGATCTCGTTCAAGTCCATCTTCTCGAGAATCATATTCCTGCACGTCATTGCTGTGGTTATCACGGCAATATTCATGCCCTTGGTGCTCTATTGGTTTCTCAGATCGGCGGCCAATGATCTGCAGCAGCGCGCCATGCGCGACCAAGCTGACCTGATTGGGCATTATCTCACATTGCGGGACAATGGTGAATGGGCGCTCGCCTTGCCGCCCGCATTGGCGGACCTGTACTCGCAGGCCTACGGGCGATACGTCTATGCGGTGCTCGACAGCGGCGGCCGGGTGTTGTTCTCATCCTTGAACGATGGGGGCGCGGTATTCGCGGGCGATCTGCGGTCGGGCAATCCCACTTTGCTGGAGGCACCGCACGGACATGCCGTCATTTCGGGCGTCAGCCTTGCCGAGGAGATCGGCGATCGGACGCTATGGATCCAGGTAGGCGAGGATCTCGCGCATCGCGATGTGATTATCGACGACATCGTAGCTGATTTTTTCCGACGCGTCGGGTGGATCACCCTGCCCATTCTGTTGTTCCTGCTCGCAACAGATATCGCGATTTTCCGCCGGGCCTTGCGGCCGCTGCTCAATGCATCGCAAAAAGCCAAGGAAATAACGCCGCGGCGGACGGACATCAGGCTCTCGGCAGAGAGTATCCCCAGCGAGATTCTGCCCCTGGTGGAGGCCGTCAATCAGGCATTGGACCGGCTGGAGGCCGGGTTCCGCGTCCAGCGGGAGTTTACCGCGGATGCCGCGCATGAATTGCGCACGCCCCTGACCATCCTGCGCAGCCGGATCGATACGCTCGTCGATCGGAACGCCGCCAAGGCTTTGCACAAGGATATTGACGGTATGGCCAGGATAGTGAGCCAGCTGCTCGACAGTGCGGAACTGGAAACCTTCTCCCTTGATCCATCGGAGAAGGCGGATTTGCGTGCGATATGCGTCGAAGTAGCGGAGTTCACTGCCCCGCTGGCGTTGGGGCAGGGCAAGAGCATTGGCCTGAGCGGCACCGAGAAAGCAGTATGGGTCACAGGCAATTCGGAGATGTTGTCGCGGGCAGTCCGGAACCTGGTCGAGAACGCGATCAACTATTCCGGACCCGGGAGCACAGTGGAGATCGCAGTCAGCGAAGATGGCGTCATTCACGTTCTCGATGAAGGACCCGGAATTGCGCCTGATGATCGGGAATTGATCTTTCGCCGTTTCTGGCGTCGTGACCGGCGGCGCAAAGGCGGTGCGGGCCTCGGCTTATCGATCGTTCAGCGCATTGCCGACACGCATGCGGCGAGTATCCATGTCGAAAATCGCCCGACCGGGGGAGCGAATTTCTCTCTCCGCTTCTCTTCCGCACCCAACATGGCAGCCTAAGGCGCGTTCCGCTCGAAATGAGTCGTCCTCTCCGCGTCATGCGCGGGCTTGATCCGCGCATCCATCTGCTTGCGAAGAGATGGATTGCCGGGTCAAGCTCCGGCAATGACGACCAAGATTCAATATGAGCGAAAACCGCTCTAAGGCTCAGGCGGCACCTGCCGGCTGAGCCTTCGGCTGCGTTATCCAGACCGCAAGCAACCAGGCAATCCAGAGGAATAGAAAATAGAGCGCAAGGAAGACAATAAGACTGACGTGAGCGCCGAACTCGCGCTCCACCACGAGCCCGAGCAGGTAGGCAGCAATATCGCCTCCGATCATGAACACGAGATAATAGGCAATGAGCTGCATGGAGCCTCCTCGCGCCTCGCATGCTCAGGGCAGTTCGTCCACTCAAGGCCCCGAACGAGCCGCGATACTAGCACATCCCGGGATGTGGAGGAATGTTTTCCAACTCCTCCGGCCGTCTGAATTCGCCCGCCTCGAGCGGAGGAGGCGGGCACAGTCTATCTCAGATGGCACGCCACCCAATGGCCCGGCCTCACTTCACGCAGCAGGGGCGTTTCCCTGCCGCAGCGGTCGGCTGCATAGGGACATCGGGGGTGGAAATGACAGCCGGCCGGCGGGTTGACCGGGCTGGGAACGTCACCCTGCAGGATGCTCTTTTTGCGCCTGATGGAAGGATCCGCCACCGGGACCGCGGAGAGGAGCAGCTCCGTGTAAGGGTGAAGTGGGGCCGTGAACAGGGCCTGCTTATCCGTGTGCTCGACGATCCGTCCCAGATACATCACTGCGATGCGGTGGCTGATATGCTGGATCACCGCCAGGTTATGCGAAATGAAGAGATAGGCGAGGCCTAGCTCCCGCTGCAGATCCATCATGAGATTGAGGATCTGGGCCTGGATCGAGACGTCGAGGGACGAGACCGGCTCATCGGCAACGATTAGCTTCGGCGAGAGCGCAAGGGCGCGCGCAATTCCGATCCGTTGGCGTTGTCCGCCGGAGAACTGGTGCGGGTAATTGGCCATCTGCACCCTGCGCAACCCGACGCGCTCGAACAGCTCCGCAACCCGCGCGGTTCGGTCTTTTGCAGAAGCGCTGTGGTGCACGCGCAGGGGTTGTCCGACAATCGCGCCGACGGACATGCGCGGATCGAGCGAGGAAAACGGATCCTGAAAAATGATCTGCATCTGCCTGCGGCAGCGGCGCAACTCGCGTTTTCGCAGGTGAGTGATCTCCTTTCCGTCGAGCTTGATGGTTCCAGCGGTCGGTTCGATCAATCGCAAGACAGTGCGTCCCACCGTGGACTTGCCACAGCCCGATTCGCCGACGAGGCCCAGCGTCTCTCCTCGCGTGATGGAGAAGCTCACCCCATCGACTGCAAGGACATGGCCGGCAGTGCGACGCAGGAAACCTTTTTGAATGGCGAAATGCTTCTTGAGATCCCTCACCTCCAGCACCGGCGAGAACGCCGGTGACGCTGCCTTCCCGCAATCAGGCATGTGCGGCTCCCTCGATCGCGTCGGAGTGCCAGCAGGCTGCCCAATGGCCTTGCCGCTTTTGCTCGTAGGGCGGGTATTGGCTGCGGCACCGGTCGTCCGCCAATGAGCACCGGGGCGCGAACCGGCAGCCCGAAGGCAGGTTCGTGAGCGGCGGTACCATCCCTGGTATCTCCGGCAGACGTTCCGGCTGAGGGGAGTCGCTATGGATCGCGGTAAGGCGCGGAATCGAGATCAGGAGGCCGCGGGTGTAGGGATGTAACGGGCGCGCAAACAGCTCCCCGACCGGCGCTTCCTCTACCTTGCGGCCCGCATACATGACGATCACTCGTTGGGCTATTTCGGCCACCACCCCGAGGTCGTGCGTGATGAGAATGACCGCAGTGCCGAGTTCGCATTGCAGCTCCAGGATCAGATCGAGAATCTGCGCCTGGATGGTCACATCGAGCGCAGTCGTCGGCTCGTCGGCAATCAACACATTTGGCTTACAGGCGAGCGCCATGGCGATCATGACCCGCTGTCGCATCCCTCCGGAAAGCTGGTGCGGATAGTCCTGCACCCGCTGCTCGGGTTCCGGAATATGCACCAGGCGCAGCATCTCGACCGCTTTGCGATCCGCGGCCGAACGGCTGAGCCCCTCGTGCAGCAGGAGCACTTCGGTGATCTGGCGGCCGATGGTCATGACCGGATTGAGAGACGTCATCGGCTCCTGAAAGATCATGGAAATCTCTTTGCCGCGCACCCGTCGCATCGCGGCTTCATCGAGCGCAAGCAGCTCTCTGCCGGCGAGCTTGACGCTGCCGCCGACCACCCGGCCCGGCGGGTCCGGCACGAGCCGCATGAGCGTGAGCGCGGTGACGCTCTTGCCGCACCCCGATTCGCCCACGATCGCGAGCGTTTGGCCCGCGCGGATGGAAAATCCTACACCGTCCACCGCTTTCAAGATGCCCCGCCGGGTGTAGAAGAATGTTTGCAGGCCCTCGACCTGGAGAATGGGCGGTTCGTCGTCGGCGGAATCGAACGCGGCGCTCTCCTTGTTCGACCCTGCTTGCTCCCCCGCCATCTGGATCATTGCGCGGCGCGGCGTCAGTAGCGCAGGCGCGGGTCGAAAGCATCGCGCAACGCATCGCCCAGCAAATTCGTTCCAAACACGGACAGGCTGATTGCGAGCCCCGGAAAAATCACCAGCCAGGGCGCGGTGCGCACATATTCGGCCGCGGACTCCGACAGCATTCGGCCCCAGGATGGGTAGGGCTCCGGGATACCGAGTCCGAGAAACGACAGCGCCGCCTCTACGAGAATAGCGGAGCCTAGTTGCGCGGTGGCCAGAACGATCAACGGCGCCAGCGTGTTCGGCAGCACATGCCGCAGCGCGATGGAAGCTTCGTTCATCCCGACCGCGCGCGCAGCCTCGACAAAAGGCATCTCGCGCAGCGCCAGCGTGCTCGAGCGAATGACACGTGCGACGGTGGGCACGAGCGGAATCGAGATGGCGATGATGGTATTCTCGATCGAGGGACCGAGCGCGGCCGCCATCACCAGCGCCATGACCAGAAGCGGCAGCGACTGCAGCATGTCCATGAAACGCTGCGCGATCAGGTCGAGCCACCCGCCGAGATAGCCGGACGCCAATCCGACGCAAACTCCGATGGCGCAGCCCAGCGTCGTCGACCCAATGCCGACCGCAAGCGAGATGCGTGCGCCGAAAACGATCCGGCTCCACATGTCGCGGCCCATGAAGTCGGCACCGAGCAGGTGCGCGCCGCCAGGCTTTGCAAGCGAGTCCCGCGCATTGGTGCTGGTGGCATCGAATGCGGTTATCCAATCGGCGAACACCGCCACGAGAACGATTGCCGCGACGATCGCGGCCCCGGCTGCGCCAAGCGGGTAGCGCCGCAGGAAATGGGCAGGGGTGCGCCACAATCCCGCGCGCGGAGCCGCCAGCTCCAGTTCCGCTTGCTGATCCAACAGGCTCAAGCGCTGCTCCCGCCTCAGTTCCCGTATTTGATACGTGGATCGAGCGCTGCATAAGCCATGTCGACAAGAAAATTCACGCTCACCACGATGACGGCGACGAACATCACCAGGCTTTGCACGACCGGGTAATCGCGCCAGCGGATCGCCTCGACCAGAAAGCGCGCGACGCCTGGAATGTTGAATACCGTCTCGGTGACGATCAGTCCGCCAACCAGGAAGGCGGCCTCGATCCCGATGACTGTAATGATTGGCAGCATCGCGTTGCGCAGCGCGTGATCGTAGTTGACCGAAGCCGGGGAGGCGCCCTTCGCGCGGGCGGTACGAATATAGTCCTGGCGCAAGACTTCGAGCATGGACGAGCGCGTCAGCCGCATGACGAGCGCGGATGAGCGGAAGCCCACCGCAGCCGCCGGAATGCTCAGCAGCAGCAATTCGTCCAGCAATCTTGCCGGCTTTTCGGTGTAGATGGGGATCCAGCCGAAATAGTGGACGCATGCCGTGAGTATCAGAAGCCCGAGCCAGAACGAAGGAAGCGACAATCCGCTCAAGCTGAGCACGCGCAGCACGTAATCCAGCACCGTATTCTGGCGCACCGCGCTCACCACGCCCAACGGCACGCCGAGCAGAATCGAAAACAGGAGCGCCAGTCCCGCAAGCTTCGCCGTGACCGGAATGCGCGGCAGAATCTCTTCCAGCGCCGGCCGCTCGCTGATGTAGGTGTATCCCAGGTCGCCGCGCACGAGATCGCCGATCCAACGGACGTATTGAACCACGATGGGCTGGTCGAGACCGAGCTCGGCTTCGAGCTTGTGCTTCTCCGCCGCGCTTACCATACCGGCGGAGTCAAAAAGAATGTCCGCGATGTTTCCGGGTACGATGCGCAACAGAACGAAAATGATCACCGAGACGCCGAATAGCGTCAGCAGCATAAGCAGCAAACGGCGGATCAGGTAACTGCCCATGGACGTCAGGGGTCAGAGGACAGAGGACGGATGACGGACGACAGACGGCACCTTTCAGTCCTCCGTCGTCTGATCTCTGTCATCTGTCGAGCCAGACGTCGTCGAACCGCGCGCTGTTGTAGGTGCTGTTCTCATGCAGCACGAGTCCTTTGACATGCGGATACCAGCAGTTGGCGGCGCGAAGGAAATGGATGACCGGGCGCGCCACGTCTTCTGCCAGCTTGCGCTCGATCTGCCACACGGCCTGTTTTCGCTTGTTTACGTCGGTCTCTCTGGACTGAGCGGCGATGAGCT
>DASXIG010000600.1:0-2080 GCA_036498105.1 Xanthobacteraceae bacterium
GCTCGGCCATGCGCGCGCGCGCACGCGTCTCCTCGCGTTCGAGCGCCTCGCGGGCGAGATTGAGACGTTGCAAAGCCGCCGCGGCCCTGGCTTCCGCATCGCGCAGCTCGGGCAGTGCGGCGGCGGCATCGGCTTGCTGCGTTGACGCAGCGGCCTGCTCGCCGGTGCGCTCCGCGACCAGCTGGAAAGCCGCATTCTTGGCGCTCTCGGCCCCCGCAAGCTCGGCGTTCGCGGCGACCCAGCGCAGATGAAACAGGGTCGCCTCGGCCTTGCGCACCTGCTGGGAGACATTTCGGTAGCGCACGGCTTGGCGCGCCTGACGCTTGAGGCCGTCGATCTGGCCCGCCAGCTGGTTGATGACTTCCTGCAGCCGTTCCAGGTTGTGCTCGGCCGCGCGCAGCCGCAGCTCCGCCTCATGCCGCCGCGCATGCAGCCCGGATATGCCGGCGGCCTCCTCCAAAACGCGCCGGCGCTGCTCGGGCTTGGCCTGGATGATCTCCCCGATGCGACCTTGATGCACCAGCGCGGGCGAGCGCGCGCCTGACGAGGCATCGGCAAAAAGGATGTGCACGTCGCGCGCGCGCACCTCGCGGCCATTGATCCGGTAGGTCGAGCCGGCATCGCGCTCGATGCGGCGCGAAACGTCGAGCGCCTCATGCTCGTTGAATTCGGCCGGTGCCTTGCGCGCGCTGTTGTCGATGTGAATGGCGACCTCGGCATGATTGCGGCTCGGCCGCCCGGCGGTGCCGGCGAAGATCACGTCATCCATGTCGGCAGCGCGCAGGGATTTGTGCGAGGTCTCGCCCATCACCCAGCGCAACGCCTCGACCAGGTTGGATTTCCCGCAGCCGTTCGGGCCCACCACGCCGGTGAGTCCGGGCTCGACCAGGAAGTCCGTCGGCTCGACGAAGGATTTGAAGCCAATGAGGCGCAGGCGCGTGAATTTCATGCCGGCGCCGCTTCAAGGTTGGCGGGAAGGCTGTCGGGTAATTTCCCGACGCTCTGCTGATTCGTATTTTGCCGCATCGTAACGAGAATGAATCGGCTGCCGTGATTCCGCAATATGGGAGGAGGTCCGTCCCCAGCGCGGGCAGCTCCAGCCGGCGCTGACACAGGAAACGCAGTCCCCCGACGCTCCTCAGGCAAGACGAAAAAGGTTAATCAACCGTTAAGATATGGCGCGAGCTGCTTGTCCAACTCCTCCGGGGTCATGCCGCCGCGGACGATCTTGCCGTTGATGAAAAAGGTCGGTGTGGAATTGACGCCAAGCTGGGTGGCGCGTTTTTGGCCTTCCTGCAGCCCGGTCAGCATCTGCTGATTCGCCAGGCATTCGTCGAAGCTCTGCTGCGTGAAGCCCGCCTGCTTGGCGATGTTGAACATGGGCTCGAGCGGCTTCTGCACCACCCATTCGCGTTGCTGCGCGAACAGCGTCTCGATCAGGGGGAAATACCTATCCTTGCCGGCGCAGCGTGCCAGCATGGCGCCGGCGGCTGCGAGCTGATCCAGCGGGAACTCGCGGAAGATGAACCGCACCTTTCCGGTGTCGATATATTTCTTCTTCAGCTCCGGGAACGTGGTCTCGTGGAAATGGGCGCAGTGCGGGCAGGTCATCGAGGCGTATTCGACGATGGTGACCGGTGCAGTGGCGGATCCGAGCGCCTCATCGCCGAGCGGGCCGGGCGCCATCAGATCCGCCATGGGAACATCGGCACCCCCGGGCGGCTCGGGCGCAGACACCGCAGGCCGGCTCGAGAAGTAGTAGCCGCCACCCGCGGCAGCGACGATGATCATCGCCGCGCTCGCCAGAAGCACATGCCGGCGCGTGACGCTCGGCGCCCCGGCAGTTTCCTTGATGCTGTCCATGGCCTTTATACCCGTGTCATCCGGTTCTTGCCCGATTGATAGTGTAAACGGCCGGAATGTGGCAACCGCAAGCCCGCCCGCCAAGGTGCGCTGCTCAGGACGGCTTGACGGCGCTCCCGAGGCGGGCCAGCGCATCGCGCAGATTGGCGTCCTGGATATCGGCCAGCGTAGCGGCAATGCGTGCCGTAGCTTGCGGGTCGGGCTTGGGCTGAGCGCG
>DASXIG010000601.1:0-4221 GCA_036498105.1 Xanthobacteraceae bacterium
GGAGGTCCTGCGGCGCCATAATCGATCAAACCGCCGCCGCCGTGACGGCTGGCTGCTCGAAGCCCCTGCCAATCTCATCGAGTCCGGCCGCAAGGCTTTTAATGAGGAAATCCGCAAGGGTGTCCCTTTCAGACTTCTGCCAAGGCTTTAGTCCCGACGACAACAATCGGAGGATCTGAGCATGACCATGCAACCGAGCGCCTCGGACAGTCCGAGCAAGCGGGAGGGCAAACACGAGGCCAAACACGAGGCCAAAAACGAGACCAAGACCAGCGGCAAGTCTACCGTAGTGGTGGAGTTGTCGCGAGTGCGGACCCACGAGCAGGTCAGACGGCTTCGCAGAGGTCGCGGGAGGCTGGCGACCGACATTGAAGAAGTTATCAGCGAGCTCGCGCAGTCCGGCACCATTAAGGCCGATACTCCACCGGTCGTGATTGTGGTTCGGGAGTCCACGGCATCTTTGCTGTGGAGCGAGCTCGAGCATGATCTGGACGAGGACGAGGACGAGGACGACGATTACGACGAAGTGGACGAAGACGAGGACGATGAGGATGACGATTGACCCGTCGCTGCACGTTCAAGTCCTGGCTCGTCGCACTCAAAAAATGACGGCCGCACAAAGGCTGGCCTTCTTGAGACCAGGGACGCTGCGGCAGGAGTCCCTGTGATCCTTGCCACTGACGTGATCGCAGCGGTGCACGGCGTTCAGCCCGCAGTCGGTTGCGTGAACGCGGGCGGGCCGACCGGCACAGCTTAATCTGAACGGCGCGCGGCCTGGCGGCGTGGCCGCGCTCAATTACCGCGCCCGTGCACCAGCAGCGCCGGCGCGCGCCGCGACAGCTCATCCACATGTTGCCGGTTGATTGGGCGAACGCACGCTGGATACCTGTACCAGACGCGTCGCTGCCGTGAGCTGGAGCACGTGGGCATCGGATTTACCACGCGGGGCATTTGATTTACCACCAGAGGCGGCGACGCGCTGAAGCCGGCTTTGGTCGGGCTCGCAAATGGAGCGGATAATGGCGATCAATGTTTCGGCATGGTCGATACGGCAGCCACTCCCCGCCATAGTCATAATGGCGATCCTATGCGCCATGGGGTACGTCGGCCTGAGCAAGATGCCGATCACGCGAATGCCGAACGTCGACTTTCCGGTGGTGACGGTCATAGTCACGCAGTTCGGAGCATCGCCTGCCGAGCTTGAAACGGAGGTGAGCCAGAAAATCGAGGATGCGGTGTCCGCGGTCGCGGGGACGAATCATATCACGACCGTAATCTCGGACGGCGTTGCGAGCATCGGCATCCAGTTCAGGCTGGGCACCGATAGCGATCGCGCCTTGAACGACGTCAAGGATGCAGTCACGCGCGTTCGCGCCGACCTGCCACGCAACATCGATGAGCCGAGGGTGCAGCGCTACGACATTGCCGGACTTCCTATCCTGACCTATGTCGCAATTGCTCCCAGCAAGACCCCCGAGCAAATCTCCTGGTTTGTTGAAAACGTAGTGGCGCGCAAGCTCCAGGGCCTTCGTGGAGTGGGAAGCGTCGACCGGATCGGAAGCGTACAACGCGAGATCCGGGTCGGGATTGACCCGCTTCGGTTGCAAGCCGTTGGCCTTACCGTGCTGGACGTGAGCCGGCAGTTGCGCGGTAGCAACGTCAATGTTGCCGGTGGCCGCTCCGAGATTGGCGGGCTCAGTCAGGGTATCCGGGCGGTAGCCCAAGCAACGTCGATCCCGGCGATTCAGGCCGCGCGGATCGCGCTGCCCGGGGGCGGGGATGTGCGGCTCGACGATATCGCCCTTGTCACCGATACCATTTCCGAACCGGTCACCTTCGCCCGTTTCAATGGCGCTCCCGTCGTGGGCTTCAGCATCCTGCGGGCGAAGTTTGCAAGCGATGTGGACATCGAGAAGCGGGTCAGCGCCCAGATCGAGGCGATCAAGAAGGCCAATCCGGATTTCGACATCAAGCTGATCGACAGCTCGGTCACCGCGACCGTCCAAAATTATGAGGCCGCGATCGAGACTTTGATCGAAGGCGCGCTGCTGGCGGTCATCGTCGTCTTCCTGTTTTTGCGCGACTGGCGCGCGACCTTGATCGCGGCGATCACTCTCCCACTGTCGATCCTGCCTTCATTCTGGGTTATCCACATGCTGGGGTTCTCTCTCAACATGCTCACCTCGCTCGCAATCGTGCTGAGCACGGGGATCCTCGTGGACGATGCCATCGTCGAAGTCGAGAACATCGTCAGGCACATCCGAATGGGTAAATCCCCTTACGACGCAGCCATGGAAGCGGCCGACGAGATCGGCATTGCCGTAATTGCCATAAGTCTGACCATCGTCGCGATCTTCCTGCCAGCAAGCTTCATGACTTCGGTAGCCGGACAGTTCTTCAAGCAATTTGGCGTGACCGTTTCCGTGCAGGTTCTGTTTTCGCTTCTCTGTGCGCGCCTGATTACGCCGATGCTTGCTGCCTATTTCCTCACCCCGCATCAGCACGCGGAGAAGGCCGACGGACCCGTCATCCGGCGATACACGCGCCTGCTCACGTGGTCGATGCGCCATCGCTGGATTACCGTCGGAATCGGTCTGCTGGTGTTCATTCTGCCGATGGCTGCGGCCAGCTCGCTAGGATCGAGTTTTTTGCCCGCTCAAGATACCGGCCGTTCCATCATGGCGTTCGAGCTCCCGCCCGGATCGCAGCTGGAGGACACACAAGCACTCACCGAACGGATCGCCACCCGACTGCGCTCCTGGGCTGAGGTGGAGAGCGTGTTCGTCAACGGTGGACAGGCCCTATCTGGTAACCAGGAAGTGCGCATGGCTACCCTGAACATCAACTACGTACCCAGGGGCAAGCGAACGCTGAGCCAGGTGCAGCTCGAGGCGGCCCTTACTCGCGATCTGGCGGTCATTCCCGATTTTCGCTTCTGGTTTCCCGACCAGGATGGGGACCGCGCTGTCAGCTTCAACATTGTCGGGCCTGACGCCGACAAAGTTGCGAGTTTTGCCTCCGATCTCGCAGCTCAGATGCGGCGAGTGCCGCTGGTGACCAATATCGTGCAAACGGCCGCCCTGAGCAGGCCGGAGCTGCAGATTTTTCCGCGGCGAGATCTGGCTGTGCGCCTGGGCGTGACGACGGAAAGCCTCTCAGAGGTGATCCGGGTAGCGACCATCGGCGATGTCACTCCGGCGCTCGCGCGCTACGATGCCGGCGGACGCACGGTGCCAATCCGGGTTCTGCTGGAGGAAAAGGCGCGTGCAGACCTGCAGGTGCTGGAGCAGCTGCGTGTGCCGTCGCCGACTGGCAACAGCGTGCCATTGGGTGCGCTCGCCGATATCCGTTTCGGCGAAAGTCAGGTCAGCATAACCCGTTACGACCGGCAGCGTCAGGCGCAAGTCGCGGCCGACCTGGTCGGCAGAACACCGCTGAGCGAAGCATCCGCGCTCATCTGGAAGCTTCCGTTGATGCAGGAGATACCCCCGGGAATCACCGTTCAAGAGGGAGCCAACGCTGAGCTCCAGGCAGACCTGTTCGCGGAATTCGGCGAGGCCATGCGCACCGGTCTGGCTATGGTCTACGCCTTGCTCGTTGTGCTTTTTGGCAGTGTGCTCCAGCCTCTGACAATTCTGCTCTCACTTCCGCTCTCGATTGCAGGAGCAATCATTGCGCTTTTTGTTACCGGGATGGATGTCACTACACCTGTGCTCATCGGAATGCTGATGCTGATGGGAATAGTGGCGAAGAATGCAATCATGCTTGTCGATTTCGCCCTGGAATCAGTCCATCGCGGCGTCGGGCGCGACGCCGCTATGACCGATGCGGCGCAGAAACGGGCGCGGCCCATCATCATGACTACGATCGCCATGGTGGCGGGAATGGCCCCAAGCGCACTCGCCCTCGGGTCCGGAGGAGAGTTCCGCTCCCCAATGGCCGTCGCGGCCATCGGCGGTCTCCTGCTCGCGACCCTGCTGTCGCTGCTGTTCGTGCCGGCCGTGTTCACCATCATGGACGATTTCGGGATGTTCTTCCGGCGTGTCCTCGGCCGCTTGGTCGGTGGGTCTCGCAAGCCTCCGCAGCACCACGTGCAGGAAAGCGGAGCCGCGCCTGTTGCTGCCAGCAGCCCAAAGGATGCAGGCGAGAAACAGCGAACGTCGGCGCCCGCCGAACCTGCCCTCGTGCCGAAAGCAGATGCCCTCGCGACAGATGTGAGGC
>DASXIG010000602.1:0-2114 GCA_036498105.1 Xanthobacteraceae bacterium
CCGAGCTGAGCAATGTCAAAACCGATCGGAATTTGCTCGCCGGTCTGTTCGTCGAGATTGCCAGGTGCTTGAACCAAGAAGTCGGACCAAAGAGCATCACCAAGAGCGCCGGCGAGCCAGCGCGCGGTTGGATGCCTAGCTGATCGGCTCTCCCGCGGTGAGCACATCCGCTGCCCCTACGCTTGAATGGCTGTTTCGCCCTCTCTCGAACGATCCGGGAATCGATCGTAAGGCGCTAGCCGGCCTGCTGGCCGAACTCGCACGCAACGTCGAGCCGCAGTTCGGTGCAGAGTTGAATGGCGTGCGACCGATCGATCCCAGGCTCCAACAGCTGCGGAGCTTGCTGGTCGGGCGCGAAATTGAGGTGTTGTCGCGGCTGAGCGAGATAGTAGAGGATCCCGAGCAGTTGGCAGTCGCGGTCGGACGCGTCCTGCCTATGGCGATCGCCCAGGCGTCGAGCGATGTGCGGCTAGGGGAGGTGTTAGCCCCTGCGCTGGAGAAGGCCACGCAGAGCTCAATCCGGAGTGATCCGCGGACGCTGCTCAACATCCTCTACCCGCTGATCGTCCCGGCGATCCGCAAGTCGATCGGGGAAACGATCGACGAGACCTTCCAGTCGCTCAATGAGACGTTGAAGCACAGCCTCACCTGGCGCGGGCTCAAATGGCGCTGGGAGGCGTGGCGCACCGGAACGGCCTTCGCCGAGGTCGTGCTCAAACACACGCTCGTCTACCAGGTCGAACATGTCTTCCTTATCCACCGTCACACCGGGCTGTTGATCTCCCATGTCTCGGCGGAGGAAGCGGCAGGTCAGGACCCGCAGCTGGTTTCGTCCATGTTGGTCGCCATCCAGGATTTCGTTCGGGATTCCTTCAGCGGAGCTGAGCATCAGGGGCTCGATACGGTGCGTCTCGGAGAGCTCTGGCTGTGGTCGGAGCCAGGGCCCGTTGCGACGCTCGCCGCGGTGATCCGGGGAAATCCGCCGGAAGGGCTGCACGAAACATTGCGCGATGTCCTATCGCGGATCCACGACGAGCGCCGGCACGCGCTCGAGAACTTCGACGGCGACAGCTCAGGTTTTGGCGATGTCGAAGCAAATCTTCGGGAATGCGTGACTCTCGGGCAGCGCGCGCGGGAGTCCATCAAGCGTGGGTTCCCATGGTTCGTCGCTCTGGCCGGGCTGGTGCTCCTGGCACTTGCGGGAGCAGGGGGCTGGTGGTGGTGGCAGAACCGAGAGGCCTGGGAGCACGCACGCCAACTAGAGGTGGCCAAGCAGCAAATCTGGGACGGCTACATCGCGCAGCTCCGCGCCGAGCCCGGCATCGTGATCACGGAAGCGGGACAGCGTGACGGCAAGTTCGTGGTCGCTGGTTTGCGCGATCCGCTCGCAGTTGACCCACGGTTATTGCTGCGCCAAGCCGGAATCGACCCCGCGGGTGTGTCGAGCCGCTGGGAGCTGTATCAGGGGCTCGAGCCGTCCTTCGTCCTGAAGCGGCTGCAGGCTTCGCTTGACCCGCCGCCGACCGTGACCCTTGCCGTCGAGGGGGACCATATCGTGGCGCGCGGATCGGCAGCGTCCACCTGGATAGAGCGCGCCCGCACTGCGAGCCGCATGTTGCCGGCGGGGGGACCCCGTCTCGATCTTTCCCTCTTGCACGATATCAACGAAGGTGCGATCGGCAAGCTGAGCGAGGCGATCCGGTCTCACGAGGTCCATTTCAATTTCAACGAGTCGTTGCCGGCACCAGGGCAGGACGCCATCCTAGATCAGCTGGCCAATGAGCTGACCGACCTCGCATCCCTGGCGTCGAACCTGCACGTGACTGCGAGGGTGACGCTCATCGGGCATTCCGACGATGCCGGCAACGGCACGTTCAACCTGTCGCTCAGCTTGGCCCGCGCCGAAGCTGTGCGCGCGCTCCTCAAGAAGCGCGGTGTCGATCCCGATCTGCTCGCAATACGTGGCGCTGGCCAATTCGAGCCGTTGGAGACGGCGCCCTCCGAAGCGGCGCGCTCGGCAAACCGCCGGGTTTCGTTCAAAGTCGGGATCGAGGAACAGCGATGACCGTGACGCTGCAAAAGAAGATTTGCATGCTTGGAGGCTTCTCGGTCGG
>DASXIG010000603.1:0-7172 GCA_036498105.1 Xanthobacteraceae bacterium
CATCGCCGCGGCAATCGAGTCCGGATGATCGCAACACGCCGTCTCCATCTGTTCAGCTAATCCATCTGGAGCCCGTTCGCCTTGATGGGGCCCGCCCATCTCGCGATCTCATCGACCACGAACTTGGCGAGGTATTCCGGCGACCTGCGCTCGCGCGCAACGCCGGTAATTCCGAGGTCGTGCAACCGGGCTTGAACTGCCGGGGTGTCCATTGCCTGATTGGTCGCATCATTAAGCTTCTCCACGACCTCCGGCGGCGCCCCTTTCGGCAGAAAAAAGGCGTTCCAGGTCACGACATCGAAGCCGGGCAGTCCCTGCTCGTGCGCGGTCGGCAGGTCCGGCATGAGCGCTGAGCGGTCTCGCGACAGCGTGGCAATGGCCCTTATCTGCTTGCCCATTATCAGAGGAGCAACCCCGCCTATGTTGAGGCACATGTAATCGATCTGTCCCCCGATCAGATCATTGGCAGCCGGACCGCCGCCGCGGTACGGAACATGCGTCACGTTTACACCAACAACGGAGTTGAGCAACGCGCAACCGAGGTGCGTGGTCGTGCCGGCTCCCGCTGAACCGAATTGCAGCTTGCCGCTGTTGTTCCTCGCGTAGTGGATGAACTCCGCAAGGTTATTGGCCGGAAAGTCCTTACGTGCAATCAACACCATGGGCTGCTCAACAAACAGGGCGATGGGTGTGAAATCAGCGATGGCATCATAGCGCGGCTTTTTATAGATCGTCTGGTTATAGGCGTGCGTGCCGATGCTGCCGAACAAAAACGTATGGCCGTCCGGCGCGGCGTTCACCACGCGGTTTACCCCGATAATCCCCGCCGCACCGGTCACGTTCTCAATGAGTATCTGCTGCCCGAGGATTTGGCTCATGCGCGCCCCAAGGATGCGACCGATGACGTCGAAGCTGCCTCCGGCGGCGAACGGTACCACCATGGTGATCGGCCGCGAGGGATAAGTTTGCGCACCCACCGGCAGCGGCGACGTTGCCGCGATCAGAGCAATCGCCTTGATGAAATGGCGTCGTCGCATTCTGCGCCTCAGGGTATAGACCCGCGCGATGACACGCGATTGCAGCATGAATTTCTGGACAATGGAACGGGGCGGAACCAGTATTGTCGCGAGACCGAATGTCGCCGAGGGGTCAGCTCCAGGCTGGGAGCGGCAGAGTTGAGGACACGGGGCGATGAATCGACAACTGCATCTGAACCTGTTCATTCACGGCCGCGGACACCACGAAGCCTCCTGGCGCCATCCGGAGTCCTCACCGCTGGCGCTGACCGATATCCGCTACTACCAGGATCTGGCGCGCCGGGCGGAGGCTGCGCTTTTCGATTCCATCTTTGTCGCCGACCAGCTCGCGCTGGGCGAGGATGTGGATCAGGCGGCGCGCACGTGGCTCGAGCCCGTCACCGTGCTCGCGGCCATCGCGGCAGTGACGAGCCGGATCGGCATGATTGCCACGGCCTCGACCACCTATACCGAGCCGTTCAATCTGGCGCGGCAGTTCGCATCGCTGGATCACATCAGCAACGGGCGCGTGGGCTGGAACATCGTCACCTCATGGCTGGCTTCGGCGGCGGGCAATTTCGGCGGCGAAGGCCCTTTGAGCCATGCCGACCGCTACACCCGCGGCGAGGAGTTCATGGCCGTTGTCAAGGCGCTGTGGGACAGCTGGGCCGAGGACGCGGTCATCGATGACCGGCGCAGCGGCCGCTACGCGAGAGCGGGCCGCATCCGGCCGGTCAACCACAGGGGCACCTACTACCGAGTCGCCGGGCCGCTCAACCTGCCACGCTGCCCGCAGGGACGGCCGGTGCTGGTGCAGGCGGGCTCGTCCGACACCGGACGCCGCTTCGCCGCCCGGCATGCAGAGGCCGTGTTCACGGCACATATCGAAAAGACCACGGCGCAGGCGTTCTACGCCGACCTCAAGAAACTGGTCGCGGCCGAGGACCGAGCGCCTGCCCAAGCGCTCATCCTGCCTGGGCTGAGCCCGATGATCGGAGCCACCGAGGCGGAGGCGCAGCGGCTCGCGCGCGAGGTGAACGAGCTCGCGGATCCTGAAGTCGGGCGCAAGCGCCTGTCCGGTCGTTTTGGCGGTCACGATTTTTCGCACTTGCCGCTGGACCGGCCGCTGACCGAAGAGGACTTCCCCCCGCCTGCCATGGTGGAAGCGGCACGCAGCCGGACCGAGGTGATCCTCAATTACGTGCGCCGGGATAAGCCGACCCTGCGGCAATTGCTGGCGAGCCTCGCGGGCGCGCGCGGACATTTCACCATCGCCGGCACGCCCGAGCAGATCGCCGACTTGATCGAGGACTGGTTCAACGATGGCGCGGCCGACGGCTTCAACATCATGCCCCCGCTCCTGCCCTCCATGCTGGACGCCTTCAGCATGGAGGTGATCCCGCTGCTGCAGCGGCGTGGGCTCTTCCGCACCGCCTATGCAGGCAAGACGCTGCGCGAGCACTACGGCCTGCCGTGGCCGGAGAGCACCTTCAACGAGGCTGTGCTGGAGGACGCCTGACCGCAACCGCAGCACTCACCACATGTTGAGCACGGCGCGAGCTTCGTCAGACATCCGGCTCGGATCCCACGGCGGATCCCATACGATTTCCACCTTGGCCTCCCGCACTCCCGGGACGCTCGCCGCCGCGTTTTCCACCATGCCGGGCAGCTCCTGCGCCGACGGACAATTGGGCGTCGTGAGCGTCATGTCGATCGCAACCGCGCGGTCATCGGCAATGTCGATCCTGTAGATCAACCCCAGCTCATAGATGTCGCAAGGGATCTCCGGATCATAAACGGTTTTCAGGGCCGCGATGATCTCGTCCGTCAGTCGCGCCATCTCGGCATCGCCAAGGCCGGACGCGCTGCACGCGCCCCCGGCCGCAAGCGCCGCCTCGCCTGAAGCCGTCACTTGGGTTTCGGGGATGGAATTCGGCACGGGCGGCTTGGAAGCGTTGTCGAGGTTGTTGCTCATGCAAAGAACTCCTGCGCTTTGATCAATGCCTGCGCAAGGACGTCGATCTCCTCGCGCGTGTTGTAGAGCGCCAGTGAGGCTCGGCAGGTCGCAGTCACTCCGAAGCGGGCAAGCAACGGCATCACGCAGTGGGTGCCGGCACGAACCGCAACCCCGGAGCGGTCGATGATGGTGGCCACATCGTGGGGATGCGCGCCTTTGACCTCAAAGGAGATGATCGGCCCCTTGTCCGGCGCCGACCCGAAAATCCGAAGGGAATTGATCTCGCGCAGGCGTTCGGTCGCGTATTTCAGCAGCGAAGCCTCGTGCGACCTGATCCGCGATTTGCCGATGGAATTGACGTAGTCGATGGCCGCGCCGAGGCCGATCGCCTGAACGATGGGCGGGGTGCCGGCCTCGAATTTGTGCGGCGGCTCGCCGTAGATGACGCGATCCTCGAAGACTTCCCGGATCATCTCGCCGCCGCCGTTGAACGGCGGCATGGCGGCGAGATGCTCGTACTTGCCGTACAGCACGCCGATGCCGGTCGGACCATAGAGCTTGTGTCCGGTCAGAACGTAGAAGTCGCAGCCGATGTCCTGCACGTCGACGTCGAGGTGAACCCCTGCCTGCGCGCCGTCGAGGAGGACGGGGATGCCGCGCGCATGCGCGAGCCGCACGACCTCTTTCACCGGCACCACAGTGCCGAGCATGTTCGACATGTGGGTGATCGCGACCATCCGGGTGCGCGGGGTCAAGAGCCGCTCGAGCTCGTCGAGAAGCAAATTGCCCTCCTCGTCGACCGGCGCCCATTTGATCACCGCGCCTTGCCGCTCGCGCAGGAAGTGCCACGGCACGATGTTGGAATGGTGCTCCATGATGGAAAGCACGATCTCGTCGCCGGCCGAGAGACGTTCGCGGCCGAACGTGTAGGCCACGAGATTGATCGCCTCGGTGGCGTTGCGCGTGAAGACGATCTCCTCCTTGCGCGGCGCATTGATGAAGGCACGCACCTTCTCGCGCGCATCCTCGTATGCTTCGGTCGCGACATTTGCGAGATAATGCAGTCCGCGGTGCACATTGGCGTACTCCGCTGTATAGGCATGCTGGAGCCGATCGAGGACCGCTCGGGGCTTCTGCGCAGAAGCGGCATTGTCGAGATAAACGAGCGGCCTGCCATAGATTTCCATGGCGAGGGCGGGGAAGTCCTCGCGAATGCGGGCCACATCGTAAGCACCGTTGGTCAAGCCTGGGTGCATGTTCAAACCGCCAAATCCTTTGACCTCATCGCTTCAGGTCGAGCAGCTCTGCCACGCGACGCAAGTCGCGATAGCTACCTGCGCGCATTCAGCCACGCGACCACATGCTCCATCAGCGTGTCGCGCAGCCCCGCGTGCTCTATCCCTTCCACCGCCTCGCCGACAAAAGCCTGGATCAGCAGCGCTTCCGCCTCCCCCTGCGGGATCCCCCGCGCCCGCAGATAGAACAATAAATCCTCGTCCAGAGCGCCGGACGTGGCGCCGTGCCCGCACTGCACATCATCGGCGAAGATTTCGAGCTCGGGCTTGTTGTCGGCCTCCGCGGTTTCCGACAGGAGCAACGTGTGAGTCGCCATTTTGGCGTCGGTCTTCTGTGCGCCGGGGCGCACGATGATCTTGCCCTGAAAGACGCCTCGGCTCTCCCCGTCGAGCACGCATTTGAAAAGCTCGCGGCTGGTGCAGGCTTCGGCTGCGTGCTCGACAAAGAGCGTGTTGTCGACGTGCTGGTCCCCCTTGAGCAGGGACGCACCGCGAAGCCCGGCGATCGTCCCTGGACCTGCGAACCGCACGAACATCTGGTTGCGCACCACGGTTCCGCCGGTAGTGAACAGGAACTCGTTGAAACGGGAGCGTGCGCCGATCGACGCTACCAGCGTGGAGATATGCGGGTCACCCGCGCCAGTGATCTTCACGTGATCGACGTGAGCTTCGTCGGCGACGTCAAGCTCGAGTGCCGTATTCACCTGGTATTCGTTCGACCCCGCATGGCTTTCGACCAGCATGGCACGCGCGCCATTTCCGATCGTGACAAGGGAGCGCGTGAACACGGCGGCCGGCTCCTCGCCCGCGGTGACGAAGACAACATGAATCGGTCGCGCGAGCGCTACCCCGGCGGCAACGTCGATCACCGCGCCATCCCGCATGAAGGCTGTGTTGAGCGCAAACGCCGTGTCGGCGTCCGGCAAGATGTGCCCCATCCGGTCGACGGCGCGCGCTTCGCACGCGTCCAGCGCCGAGGCCATGGATCGGATGCTGAGGCCGGGCTCTAAATCCGACAGATCCGACAATTCAGGCACCAAGGTGCCGTTGACAAACACGATCCGGCGCGCCTCGAAGGAGGCGAGCATCGCATTCGCCTGCTTTGCGCGGCGCTTTTCGTCAGCGCCCGGCAACCCGGCGAGCGGGCGCGCCTCGCGCATGAGCGCGCGCAAATCCGTGTATTTCCACTCTTCGACGCGCCGGCTCGGCAGGCCGCCGGCTTCGAACCGCCGAAAGGCCTGATCGCGGAGCTCTGCAATGGCATTGGCGCCGGGCAGGCTGTTCCTGGCCGCAGCGAACTCCGCCGCCAGCGCGCTCTCCGCCGCAGTCCTGAAGGGGCGAACGTCGACGTTCATTGCCTTCTCACGCCGCTTCTTCCCGGTATTGAGCGTATCCGGTCGTTTCCAGCTCGAGCGCAAGCTCTTTCCCGCCGGTCTTCACAATGCGGCCTTTCGAGAGCACGTGCACGACGTCGGGAACGATGTAGTTGAGCAGGCGCTGATAGTGCGTTATCACCACGAACGAACGCTCGGGTGCGCGCAAGCGATTGACCCCTTTGGACACGACCTTGAGCGCGTCGATGTCGAGACCCGAATCGGTCTCGTCCAGCACGCAAAGCCGGGGCTCCAGCATTGCCATTTGCAGGATCTCGTTGCGCTTTTTTTCTCCCCCGGAGAATCCGACGTTTACCGCTCGGCGCAACATATCCGGGTCGATCCCAAGCCTGCCGGCGAGCTCGCGCACCCGCTTGAGGAAGTCGGGCGTGGAAAGTTCGGCTTCGCCGCGCTGCTTGCGTTGTGCGTTGATCGCAGTGCGCAGGAAAGTCATGCTGGCAACGCCGGGGATCTCAAACGGATATTGAAACGCCAGAAACAGACCCTTGGCTGCCCGCTCATCCGGCGGAATGCTCAGAATATCCTCACCGTCGAGCAATACCTCTCCTTGCGTGACGTGATACTCCTTCTTTCCGGCAAGCACGTATGCAAGCGTCGATTTGCCCGACCCGTTGGGCCCCATGATCGCATGCACGCTGCCCTTGCCGACCGAAAGCTCGAGGCCATTGAGGATCTTCTTGCCCTCGATCTCAACGTGCAGATTCTTCACTTCCAGGAGATGCATCGGACGCTGCCTTGCCTAGCTCGATCTACTTTTGCGCGTCAGCGGACCAACCCGACTCACCCGACGCTTCCTTCCAGGCTGACCGAGATCAGCTTCTGGGCCTCGACCGCGAACTCCATCGGGAGCTGCTGCAGCACGTCCTTGACGAAGCCGTTCACGACCAGCGCTACCGCGTCCTCGGCCGAGAGGCCGCGCTGCATGCAGTAGAACAGGGTATCCTCCGAGATTTTCGACGTGGTGGCCTCATGCTCGAACACGGTGGAGGAGTTTTTGGTCTCGATGTACGGGGTTGTGTGAGCTCCGCACCTGTCCCCGATCAGGAGCGAGTCGCAATTCGTGAAGTTGCGCGCGCCTTTGGCCCTGCGATGGGAGGTAACAAGCCCGCGATAGGTGTTCTGCGAATGCCCGGCGGCGATGCCCTTGGAGATGATCCGGCTCGTCGTGTTCCTGCCGAGATGCAGCATCTTGGTGCCTGAATCGACCTGCTGATGGCCGTTGGATATGGCGATGGAATAGAACTCACCGCGGGAGTTGTCGCCGCGAAGAATGCAGCTCGGGTATTTCCAGGTGATGGCGGAGCCGGTCTCGAGCTGGGTCCAGGAGATCTTCGAGTTCGCGCCGCGGCAGTCGCCGCGCTTAGTGACAAAATTGTAGACGCCGCCGCGTCCGTGCTGATCTCCCGGATACCAATTCTGGATGGTGGAATACTTGATCTCGGCGTCATCGAGCGCAATCAGCTCCACGACCGCGGCATGCAGCTGATTCTCGTCGCGTGACGGCGCGGTG
>DASXIG010000604.1:0-2525 GCA_036498105.1 Xanthobacteraceae bacterium
CTGCGCATTGCCGCCCTGGAACCGCGGCATGTCCCGGCGCCGGTCGTTCTGCGGCAGCGCATCGGCGGCAGGTACCACGCCGGTCAGGAAACCGCGGCCGAGCGGAGCGTAAGCGGCAAAGCCGATGCCCAGCTCGTCGCACAGCGGCAGGATGTCTGCCTCGACGTCGCGCGTCCACAGGGAATACTCCGTCTGCAGCGCGGCCATGGGGTGCACCTTATGCGCGCGGCGAATGGTGCTCGGTCCGGCTTCGGAGATTCCGAGATGCCTGATCTTGCCCTGCGCCTTCAGGCGGACCATCGCGCCCACTGTTTCCTCGATCGGCACGGTTTCATCCACCCGATGGATGAAATAGAGATCGATATGATCGGTCGCGAGCCGCTTGAGGCTCCGCTCGCAAGCCTCCACCACGTATTCCGGGTTGCCCTTGGCCCCGGGCTTGCCGTCGGGCAGCCGAATGTTTCCGAACTTGGTCGCAAGAACGTATCTCTCGCGCCGGCCTTTCAGGGCGCGCCCGACCAGCTCTTCGTTCGCGCCATTTGTCCCATAGGCATCCGACGTATCGATGAAGTCGATGCCGAGCTCCGGCGCACGATGCAGCGTGGCAATCGCTTCGTCGGGATCGGGCGCGCCGTAGATCGGCGTCATGCTCATGCAGCCAAGGCCAATCGCCGAAACGTTCAAGGCGCCCAGATTTCTGCGTCCCACCATGTGCCGCTCACGTTTCAAAGCATGTCCCGCAAAAGTGCAATTTGGTCTAAAAGTACGGATGCCGCAACGGGTCTCGGCATCCCTGCATCGCGGCAGAGGGAGCGAGAGATGAATGGCCGACCGGAAACACAGCTGCAAGGCGCTTCGTTGCGCGACCTGCGCGGACAGATTTTGCTTGTTGGCGCAGGCAAGATGGGCAGGGCCTTGCTGGAAGGCTGGCTCGCGCTCGGAATTGCGCCGGACAAGCTTGCGGTCGTCGAGCCGCAGCCTTGCAGCGAAGTTTGCGCACTTGCGGCACGAGGCGTGCATCTCAACCCGCATCGGACGTTCGAGCGGGAGATCTCCGCGCTGGTGCTTGCGGTCAAGCCGCAAGTCGCGCCGGAGGTCATGCCAAACCTCCGGTCATTCGTCGGAAGCGACACCGTCATTGTTTCGATCATGGCCGGGCGTACGCTGCGCTTTCTCGAGAGCAGCTTTGCCGGAGCGGCGGTGGTGCGCGCCATGCCCAATACGCCTGCCGCCATCGGCCGGGGGATTACGGTGGCGGTCCCCAACGCGCGTGTCTCACCGCAACAGCGCGGGCTCGTCCATGCGATCTTGTCGGCGGTCGGGCTGGTGGAGTGGATCGAGAATGAATCGCTGATGGACGCCGTCACCGCATTATCCGGCTCAGGACCGGCCTATGTCTTTCTCCTGGCGGAAACGATGGCACATGCCGGCCGGGCAGCGGGCCTTGCGCCTGCGCTTGCCGAGAGACTGGCGCGCGCGACCGTCGCGGGCTCCGGCGAGCTCCTGCATCGCTCCCCTCTCGATGCCGCGACGTTGCGGCAGAACGTCACCTCCCCCGGCGGCACAACCGCGGCCGCGCTCGACGTGCTCATGGGCGCGAATGGATTGCAGGAATTGATGACGAAAGCCATTGCCGCAGCCACCAGGCGCTCGCAAGAGCTTGCAGGATGAACATGCGCTCAGACGACGGACGACGGATATCGGTCCTCCGTCTACCGTCCTCCGTCTACGGCCCTCCTCCACGCGCGGCTGGAAGCCCGATCCTCAACGGCTTACATTCTTTCTGCGAACCAACAGCGTCAGTTCAGGAGAGCAGAGCCATGGCTCGTAAACGAAAAGGCAGGCGCCTCGCCGCATCAGCTTCGACCGGTCCCAGCTTCACTAATAACAACAAAGGGTCTGGCGCCGAATCCGATCGCGCGCGGGTGATCGAGGCGTTCATGGGCCTGCTTGCCGAAAAGCCGATGGAGGACATCGGATTTGCCGAGATCGCAAGCCATGCCGAGGTATCGCTCGCGAGCTTGCGCGCGATGTTCGGCTCGACGTTCGACATCCTCGCGGCCCATGTGAGGCAGATCGACGTGGAGGTGCTGGGCGGCGGGGACACTGACATGGCGGAAGAATCGCCGCGCGAACGATTGTTCGATGTGCTCATGCGCCGGCTCGAGCTGATCGAGCCCCGCAAGGCGGCGGTGCGGTCGCTCCTGCGCTCATGCGGTCGTAATCCGGGCGTGGCGCTGGCGATCAACTGCCTGGCGATGCGTTCACAGCAATGGATGCTGGCCGCGGCCGATATCCCTGCGCATGGCCCGCAGGCTGCCGTGCGAGCGCAAGGGCTCGCGCTTCTTTATGCGTCTGTGCTGCGGGTGTGGGTGAACGATGACGATCCCGGACATGCACGCACCATGGCCGCGCTCGATCGCGCGCTGGCACGGGGACAACGCTGGTCGGGCTTTCTGGCGGATCTCTGCCGGATACCGCAATGGATGAGCCGCGGCCGGCGTCGCCGCAGAGACCGCGAGGAA
>DASXIG010000605.1:0-4181 GCA_036498105.1 Xanthobacteraceae bacterium
GAGCGTGTGGTTTTCGGAGCATCACTTCCGCCCGGTGTGGTCGCACAACAGCGCCCCGGACCTGACCCTCGCGGCGGTCAGTCAGCGCACCAGCACGATCCGCCTCGGCATCGGCGTGGTGCTGGCCCCGATCCACCACCCATTGCACGTCGCGGCGCGCATGGCGACGCTCGACATTCTGAGCCATGGGCGCGTCGATGTGGGCCTCGGCCGGACCGGCTATCCCTACCAGCTCACCCCGTATGGGACGGACCTGCAGGACACCCGAGGCATGTGGCAGGAATTCGCCGATATACTGCCGCGCATCTGGACCCAGGAGGAGATCGCGTATAACGGGAAGTATTACCAGATCCCCCGCCGGGAGGTGCTGCCGAAACCGGTGCAACGCCCCTACCCGCCGCTGTGGTCCGCCTGCGGCAGCGACGAGACGGCGCGCCAGACGGGAAGCCTCGGGATGGGCGGGCTGTTCGGCAGCGAAGGCGGCCCGGACCGCGTGCAACAGCTAATGGCGCTATATCGGGACGCGCTGCGGACGGGCCCAGTCAACGGCTCAATGCGCGCCCCGCGCGCCGCGCTGATGACGGCCGGCTATTGCCACGAGGATCCGCGGGTCGTGGCCGAGCGCGGCACCGAACTGGTGGCCTGGTACATCGAGCAGCAGCGCGAGCGCGCCCGCCTGGTGTGGCGCGACTACGATCCGGCCACCGTGCCGCCGGATTACCAGGGCTATTACGCGCGCGACCAGCGGCTCGCCGGCGGGCCATATCCGGGCGAGCCCACACCCCAGCAGGTGCGCGAGGAGGGCACGAAATTCTGCGTCGGCACGCCCGCCGACTGCATCCGCTTTCTCGAACTCTACGAAGCCCTGGGCATCGAGGAAGCCATTTTACTGTGCGCCGTCGGGCCGGCGCAGCACGAGGAGGTGCTCCACACCCTCCGCCTCTTCGGCGAGCAGATCATCCCGCATTTCCAGGCCAAGGAGCCGCGTTCAGCATTTGAGGTCCCCGGCCGTGCGACGGCCGGGGCCGCGTGTTAAAGGTATTAGCCCTACCCGGTTTCGATCGCTGAGAGTGCCGGCTCATTCAAGTGCTTGACATCCGAACGCAGAAGGGTACCCGACCGGCCCCTGTACGAGGTGGACCTAGAGGATTATGTGCACGTCGTGCCGGTGGTCAGGGAAGGCCGGAAAGGAGAGGCCGCATGAAAAGGGGTGGATTTCATGATGACGAGGAAAGGAACCTAATCACCGGTTATGAGAGCGGCGAATTCAGGCCCGTGAAGGACCAGCAAAGTGCGAAGCACGCCGCAGTTCAAGCAGCCAGGCGTTATATGCGAAAGGATGCGCGAGTTAACATCCGCCTCTCGACCGCTGACCTTGAAATGCTCAAACGACGCGCTGCGGAGGAAGGGCTTCCGTATCAAAGCCTGATCGCGAGCGTCCTCCACAAATATGTCAGCGGCCGCGCCCCCTCCGGAAACAAGACGTGATGCGCCTCGAGAGCAGTTATGGCCTCTCGGCGGCAGAGCCGCACGCTTCTCCCTCGCCCCGCTTGCGGGGAGAGGGTCGGGGTGAGGGGCCTCTTCACAGGCGGAGAGGCCCTCCGCCCCTCACCCGGAATCCGCGCGCGTATTCCGACCTCTCCCCGCAAGCCGGGCGAGGTGACCGGGCGCACAGCCAATTCGGAGGAACCCGACAAATGAACATCCGCCACATGCCGGGCACGGTGGCCGCACCGTTCGGCCCTTACAGCCACGCGGTCGAGGTGCCCGAGGGCTCCCGGCTCCTCTACATCTCCGGCGAAGTCGGCGTGCTGCCCGACGGCACCGTGCCCGAAGGCATCGAGGCCCAGGCCGAGGCCTGCTGGCGCAACCTCACCGCCATCCTCGCAGACGCCGGGATGGGGGTCGCCGATCTGGTAAAGATCACCACCTACCTGGTGCGGCCCGAGGACGCGGCCGCGGCCGGCGCGGCGCGGGCCAGGCATTTCGGCGACGCCCGGCCGGGCTCGGCGACAATCATCGTCAAGGCGCTCGTCGCGCCGGAGTGGCTGATCGAGATCGAAGCGGTCGCGGCGGCAAAGGCTTGATTTGGCGCGAAGGTTGAACGCGGACCGGGACGCGGTTTCACCCTTAAATTCAAATGAGAGTCCTTCCCCAATGCCAATAATCGGTGATTTGCACGCAGGGATATCTATTCCTAAAAAAATCGCTATAATGAAAAAAACCATTACAGACCATAAAACAAAAGGAGCCCGTGGCCATTTACCTGGCGCTTTTTTCCATTTCTTATATCCGCCTTCCGGTCCTCTGCCTGTTTTTACAAGAGCTGCTATGAAATACATCCAGAACTTTAAGTTAAGAAACGGCGGCGAATTCGGTCGCGATCTTTTCCATGTCTCCCATCCGCCTTCTGGCCCTATCGAATAACCTTCCAATCTGGTCTGAGATTCAATCTTGGTAAGGTAACAGGCTATCTCGTTCATTTCTTTTGTGTCATCACGCGTGCGCCGGAACCCGAACAAAGGGATAATAAGGGGAACCAGCCATGGAATTTTCCGCCATGGGAACCATGGAATTACCGAGATTGAAAAGCCGAAATTCATACAATGGGTGAAAAGCCATGCGTGATACCCTGACACGGCTACAATGGACCAAAATTTTATAGCTCTGTTTTGCTTGAGTATTTCAAGAATTTCTACACGTAAGCTCCGATATTGTTCAAGCCGAATACGCTGCGAGGCTTGGGCAAGAGATTGCTATCGGCTGGATCGGCGCCGTGCGTCCTTCGAGACGGCCGCTCTCGCGGCCTCCTCAGGATTGAGATTTCTTAATGCTATCAAAGGCCTATCCTCATCCTGAGGAGCACCCGGAGGGTGCGTCTCGAAGGACGCAAGGCCGTTCTGCAGGCCTTCATCTCGATTCTTGCCCGGCCTCTGCGCTTTCCGCCCTACGCTCCTGTGCTCAGCGCTTCAGGTGTTCCTGCAAGCGCGGCATCAGCTCGACGAAGTTGCACGGGCGAAACCGGTTGTCGAGCTGGTGGACGAGGATGCCCTCCCAGGCGTCGCGGCAGGCGCTCGGCGAGCCGGGAAGCGCGAAGAGATAGGTGCCGCCGGCGACCCCTGCCGTCGCCCGGCTCTGGATCGTCGAGGTGCCGACCTTGTCATAGCTGAGCCAGCGGAAGAGCTCGCCGAAACCGGCGATCTCCTTCTCGTAGACGCTGTGAAAGGCCTCGGGTGTGACGTCCCGCCCGGTGACCCCGGTGCCGCCGGTCGAAATCACGACGTCGATGTCGGGATCGGCGATCCATTCCTTCAGCTGTGCGACGATCTGGTCCTGCTCGTCGCGAACGATCCGCCGCGCCGCGATGCGATGCCCGGCGGACGCCGCAAGGTCGGCGAGCATATTCCCGGAACGGTCCTGCGCCGCGTCGCGGGTGTCGGAAACGGTCAGCAGCGCAATATTGACCGGCAAAAAAGGTCGGGTTTCATCGAGCCGCGGCATAAAGGTCGCTCCTGGGTTCGGCGTCGGGCTATCTTACGCCTCCCCAGATGGGCTGAAAATTGCCGCAATCAGATGCTACTAATGCAGGCGAGGAGCTTGCCGCGCTTTCCAGCTCGTTTCAGCATCGTTGCCAAAAACAGCGAGATAACAGCCAGGAACAGCGAGCAAGAACAGCGGATGATCATCGCTGCCATTGCCGGAAAGCCAAGGTTTCGGCGGCGAACGCCGGCCATCTGGCTGTTTTTTACGTGGATATAACAGCCGTATCAGCCAGCCGGCGGCTCGCCGTCGGCCGAGAGGAGTTCGTCGAGGCGGGCGCGCAGCGACAAGAGGTCGCGCCAGGTTTCGCGCTTGCGCTCCGGGGTGCGCAGCAGAAAGGACGGGTGAAACATCGGCAGTGTCGGAACCGGCCGATCGAGGCCGGGCACGGCGAGGTCGAACCAGCGGCCGCGCAGCCGGGTGATGCCCTGGCTCTGCGCCAGCAATGCGCCGGCGGCGGTGCCCCCGGAGAGCACCAGCACCTTGGGATGGACCAGCGCGATGAGGCGGAACACGAAAGGCAGACAAGAGGCGATTTCCGACGTCGTCGGCGTGCGGTTGCCGGGAGGGCGCCAATAGATGACGTTGGTGATCAGGACGCCGCTGCGGTCGAGGCCGATCGCCGCCAGCATGCGGTCGAG
>DASXIG010000606.1:0-2885 GCA_036498105.1 Xanthobacteraceae bacterium
CTTATGCGCTACCCCGCCCAGCGCAAGCCGCGCTTCCCTGATCGTACCCGCTTCGAGCTCGAGGCCGGCCGCAACCGACACCAGCGCGAACGCATACGAGAGGCGGTCGCGGATTTTCAGATACGTGTAGTTGCGGGCAAAACCTTTCGGCGGCAGCTCTACCGCGGTGATGATCTCGTCCGCCCGCAGGGTGCTGTCGATATGCGGGGTGTCGCCGGGGAGGCGATGGAAATCCTCAAACGCGATGCTGCGCCCGCCGCCCGGTCCGGTCACCAGCACGCGCGCCCCGAGCGCCGCGAGCGCGACGCACATGTCCGAGGGGTGCGTGGCGATGCAGTGCTCGCTCGTGCCCAGGATGGCGTGCATACGGTTGATGCCGCCGATGGCGGAGCAGCCGCTGCCCAGCTCGCGTTTGTTGCAGGGCGTCGTCGTATCGTAAAAGTACAGGCAGCGCGTGCGCTGCAGCAGGTTGCCCCCGGTCGAAGCCATATTGCGCAGCTGCGCCGAGGCCCCGGCCAGGATTGCGCTTGCGAGCAAAGGATAGCGCGCCTCGATCTGGGGATGGTAGGCGAGATCGGTGTTGGGAACGAGCGCGCCGATGCGCAAGCCGCCCTCCCCGGTCTCCTCGACATTCTTGAGCGGCAGATGCGTGATGTCGATCAGCAGCGATGGCCGCGCGACATGCTCCTTGATGAGATCGATCAGGTTGGTGCCGCCCGCGATGAACCTCGCCGACGGATCGGCGGCGGCCTGGCGCACGGCATCGGCCACGTCGCTCGCTTGGGTGTAGCCGAAATTGTTCATCGCTTCGCCTCCCCCGCCGGCCGCGCGGCATTGCCGAACATGACCTCCGCGATGGCCGCGACAATGTTGGGATAAGCGCCGCAGCGGCAGATGTTGCCGCTCATCAGCTCGCGGATGTCATCGGTGGTCCGCGCCTTGCCCTCGGCGATCAGGCCCGCCGCAGAGCAGATCTGACCGGGGGAGCAATAGCCGCACTGGAACGCATCATGCTCGATGAACGCCTGCTGCAAGGGATGCAGCGCGTTGCCTTGTGCCAATCCCTCGACGGTCGTGATCTGCGCACCGTCCTTCATCACCGCCAGCGTGAGGCACGAATTTATGCGGCGGCCGTCTACCAGCACGGTGCAGGCGCCGCACTGGCCGTGGTCGCAGCCCTTCTTGGTCCCGGTGAGGTCGAGATGAAGACGCAGGGCGTCGAGCAGCGTGGTCCACGGCGCGACCGTGAGCTTGCGCTCTACGCCGTTGACGTGAAGCGTGACATTCGATTTTTCCGGGGCTGATATGGGTCGCCCCTGCTCGCGGGCCGTTGCGGATGATCGAGCCATCGGAATTCTCCAGGATTGAGGGATTCTCCAGGATTTAGGCGGGAGTGGCAGCTCCGGGATGCCGGATAACGCTTTTCTGCCGCGTTGGGTCCGGTAGCCATCTCGGAGGGGCGCACCGATTTGGGCTCCCCGATACCGGCACGTTCCAGAGCAGCTGTAAGGGGACTGTCGTTCAGAGCGCGCGCGCCTGCTTGAGTCGTATTGCCCTAATTGTTCGTATTTTGCTGCGAACCCGGCGCTGTGCAGGTGCGTCGCCGTATCAGTGCAGCGATTCGATCGCCAGCGCGATGCCTTGGCCTCCGCCGATGCACAGCGTAACGAGCCCGCGGCTCAAGCCGTCACGGCGCATCGCGTGGATGAGCTTGGTGGTGAGCACCGCGCCCGTGGCACCGAGCGGGTGGCCATGGGCGATGGCGCCGCCTTCGACGTTGACGATGTCCTCGGACAAGCCGAGCTCGCGCGCGACCACGATGGCGATGGCCGCGAACGCCTCGTTGATCTCGACGCGTTCGAGCGAGGAGATGCTCCAGCCCGCGCGCTGCAAGGCCTGCCTGACCGCCGGGACGGGTCCCAATCCGAACATCCCGGGCTCGACCGCCGCGATGCCGTAGGAGACGAGACGCCCCGCGGCGGCGAGACCGCGTTTCTCCGCCCATTTTTCCTCAGCGAGCACCACAGCGGCAGCGGCGTCGTTCAATCCGGGGGCGTTGCCGGCGGTAATGGTGCCGTTGGGCCGGAAAGCAGGCTTGAGCCGCGCGAGCGTCTCAACCGTCGTGTCGGGCCGGTGGTGCTCGTCCCTGTCGAATTGGGCCGGTCCTTTTTTGCCCGGCACTTCGACCGGAACGATCTGCGCCTTGAAGTGCCCGGCGGACTGTGCGCTGGCGAACCGCTGCTGCGAGCGCGCCGCCCAGCGATCCTGGGCCTCGCGGGTGACCTGATACTTTTCCACCAAATCTTCGGTGTGCCAGCCGGAATGCGCATCCGAGAACGCATCGTTCAAGCCGTCGCGCAACATGCTGTCGTAGAGCGCGCCGTCGCCCAACCGATAGCCCCAGCGGCCTCGCCCGATGAGATACGGCGCCAGGTCCATGTTCTCCATGCCACCGGCCACCGCAACGTTCACGTTGTCCAGCAGGATTTCCTGTGCGGCCGAGACGACCGCCTGCACGCCCGAACCGCAGACACGGTTGACGGTCATCGCCGGCGTCGTCACGGGAAGCCCCGCATGGACGGCGGCTTGCCGCGCCGGATTCATCTTGGCGCCGGCCTGCACGACATTGCCCATGGCAACCGTCTCAATCTCGTCGGGGCGAAGCCCGGCGCGCTTGACCGCGGCGCCGATGACGACCGCGCCGAGATCGGGAGCCGGCACATCCTTGAGGGTGCCGCCGTAGGCGCCGATCGCGGTCCGAACAGGTTCTGCGAAAACGACGGAACGCTGCGATGTCATGGCAAAATCTCCTGAGCTCTATGTGATTGTGGATTCGGTACGTTCAGGCCATCGACGATGTCACGTGCAGCTCATGCTTGCGCCGG
>DASXIG010000607.1:0-6795 GCA_036498105.1 Xanthobacteraceae bacterium
TGGGTTTGAGATGCGCGATCGCGGCGACCTGCTGCTCGGTGTTGCCGGTGCCCGCGGGCACGACGGCGCAGCCGAGCGCATGCGCGCCGGATTCCACGAAGAAGCCGGCCGGCGTGAGATGATAGGCAAACGCGTTGTGCACGATGTCTCCGGGGCGGAAGCCCGCCGCGAACAGCGCGCGCGCGGAGCCCCAGGCATCCTTGCCCATGCCCTCGGGCTCGAAGATCGGCCCCGGCGACATCAGCAGCCGGCGCAGCTTGCCCGGTGCCGTGACGTTGAAGCCGCCGAACGGCGGCTGCGCGCGCTGGCGCTCCGCGAGCTCGGATTTGCGCAGCACCGGAAGCTTCGCCAGCGCTTCTCGCGACGTGACGCTCTTGGCGTCGATGCCGCCGAGCTGCGCCGCCCATCCCGGCGCGCGCGAGGCAGACGCGACGAGCTCGGGCAGACGGCACATCAGCTCGCGTTCCCGTTCGCCGGGGTCGCGGGTCTCGAGCGGATCGAAGTGATCGGTCATGTCAGGGCTACCGGCGCGTTCCGGTGAAATGTACTCAACACGCGCGGCAGTCCCGGTCTGACTCCCTCTCCCCGTTTTTACGGAGAGAAGGCTGGGGTGAGGGGCGGAGGCGCACTCGATGGGTGTGCCCCCACCCCACCCTAATCCCCACCTTCTTCCCGCGCCAAGCGCGGGGAGCGGGAGTCCGACCACGCTGCGGCACTGTTTCGGATCAATCTCACCGGAACGCGCTCTAGCACACCCCGGGGCGCTATGGCGTGTCAACCGAGCGGCTCAAGTGCCCATCGCGCCATGCCTTGGCAGCGGCGTTCTGGCTCGAATCCTTACGCAGCGGCGAGGCTCTCTATCAGCTCGGCGGTCATTTCCAGATCGGAACCGTCCCAGGCGACGACATCGCCGTCTTCAATAAGGTGAGCTGTTGCGAACAGGTCGGCGTTGCCGCGCAAGGGACGGTAAACCTTGTAGCTGCCGATCAGCGGCGTGAGGTCGAGAACATCGTCCGGCCCTCGCACGTATCTGGCGCCCACGTTACCTCGAGCGTCCTTAGTCCCACGACGCGAATATTGGCGATCCGGGGCAGGGCCTGCCTGTGTCCAGAAATTCTTCACTCGCGTTCATTGAGCCTTCTCCACTCCTGCACGAGCCGCTCGCCATTTTCCCGGATCTTCGCCCACGCGATGGCCTCTCTATTGCGGCCGTCTCGCACTATCTCAAGCAGATCAACGAATATCGCCGTCACACCGGCGCCAAGCGCGCGCTGCTCGTCCTCATGACGCCGGGCAAGATCCTGGAAGCGCCGTAGTTCAGGGCATCGATTCCATGAAACCGATCGGGCCAACTCGCCGACCTCATCCTGAGGAGGTCACGCGCAGCTTGCTGCGCGTGACCGTCTCGAAGGATGGCTCGCGAGCGGGATTTCACCTGTGGCCGTCCTTCGAGACGGCGCGCGCTCAAGAAAGCGCGCGCCTCCTCAGGACGAGGATTATCGTGTGACCCGGCGCGCCAGAGCTTGTGCGGCACGCTTTCGCGAAATCGCGGCGATCCCGTGAGGCATAGCGGATGCGGTTCTATAGCTCACATTTCCCGCTGTTTTTGAGCTATAGAGCAGAGCATCCTATAGCTCATCACTTTTGGATTCCGGGCTCGCCGGATGTAGGGGCGGGTTTGAAACCCGCCCCTACAAGTGCCGGCGCCCCGGAATGACGGGGCGATATAATTGGCGATATAATTTGTGACGCGGCTGAGGAAGAAATCTCTTGACATTGGTACCGTAACTCAACGATACATAGGCATCATTCAGAGGTATGCCCGACCCCGGCCGCAATCGGGCGCCGGGCGTTTTGTTTTGGGGCGAATGTGCTCGGACAATGTCGAATGCTGGTTGGTCATGTCGGGGTAGATGGAAGGGCGCTTGGTTTTGGCATTTTTACATGCTCAACCTGTGATATGTAAAATCATTGCAGAATTCATTGTTGTTTACAATGAGGGGGTTTTTTGCTCTGCCCAGGGTTGTACATGCAAGATCGGAACGCGATGCCTGTGTGTGAACTATTGCGTGCAGAGAAGGCCCCTTACACGCAATTTGCGAAATTCGATGTATTTTTCGCGCTACCCATTTCAAATACCAGGATATTCCCGGACGATGGAAGCCCGGCCCATCACCTCCCGGCCTTCAGGAGGTCCTGCAGGCGGACCGAGGGATCGCGGATGCGGTCGGGATCGACGGGGATGCCGGTTTGCATCAATCGGCGCACGAGCTTGACATCGCGGCCGCTGTTGATGCCGACGGCGCCGTCGAGCCATCCGCCCTTGAAGTAGCAGACGAGGAAGGATCCGGCGGCCGGGTCGCCGCGCGCGACCATCCGGTCCCATGCGCTCGGCAGGCCGACGAGCTGGATGTTGGTGTCATATTGATCCGACCAGAACCAGGGCACCTCGGCATAGGGCGCCTGCGCCTTGCCGAGCATGGCCTTGGCGACGAGGATTGCCTGATTTTGCGCGTTCTCCCAGGACTCCAGGCGAATGCGCCGGCCAGCCAGCGCATTGGGATGATTTGTCACGTCGCCCGCCGCAAAAATATTCGGGTCGGAGGTGCGGCCATAGTCGTCAACGATGATGCCGTTCTCCGTGGCAAGACCGGATTGGCTCGCCAGCTCGGAATTCGGCGCGATGCCGATGCCCACCGCCGCCGCCGAGACATCAACCCTTTCTCCGTCCGTCAACCACGCGCGCTCGACGCGCAGCTTCCCCTCGAAGCGCGCGACCGCACAGTTGAGCCGGATGTCCACCCCGTGGTCGCGATGCAGCCGCTCCAGGTGGCCGGCAAGATCGCCGGCCAGCGCCCTTCCGCATAGCTGGCTCGTGGCTTCGACCAGGATCACGTCCATGTCGCGCTTGCGCGCGGCGGCTGCCACTTCGAGCCCGATCCAGCCTCCGCCGATCACCAGCAGGCGGCCGCTGGATCGCAGCTCAGCCGCAAGCGAGAGACTGTCGCCGATGGTGCGCAGGTAATAGATGCCGGGCAGGTCTGCTCCTGGCACCGCCAGCTTGCGCGGACGCCCGCCGGTCGCAAGCAGCAGCCGCTGGTAGGGGATGGATCGGCCGTCGGATAATCGAACCCTGTGGTCCTGCGGCTCGATGGCCGCAGCCGTCGTCCCGGAGAGATGCTCGACACCAACTTTCTCCCATGCCGCGGCGGGAAAGAGGTGCGTGCTCTCCGGCGGGGCCGCGCCCACCAGCACGGATTTGGAGAGCGGTGGCCGCTCGTACGGCGGATGCGGCTCGTCGCCGATCAGCACGATCGCCTGGTCGTGCCCCTCCTGGCGCAGCGTCTGCGCCGCCCATCCCCCGGCCTGTCCGGAGCCGATGATGACGAAGGGGTTGCGGCCCGCCACGCTGAGCTCTGGCGCGGCTCAATCCGCGGCCGGAATGCCGACGAGGACCGAGTCGTCCTCCCGCCGGACAGGATAGGTGCGCACATCGTCCGTGCAGGGCGCGGCAACGGCCTTGCCCGTCTTGATCTCGAATCTTCCGCCGTGCAGAGGGCACTCGATCACGTCACCTTCGACGAACCCCTCGCTCAGTGACGCGAAGGCATGGGTGCATACATCGTCGATGGCGTAGAATTCGCCGCCGACATTGAAGACCGCGATCTCCCACTGCTCGAGCTTCACGTGGAGCGCGTCACCTTCGGGAATCTCCGAGATCGACGCGACGCGATGGAAATGATGGCCAGCAGCGCTCATGCCAAGTCACGTCCCATGTCACGTCGATCGGGAAAGATCACTCGGCGGCTTGCAGCTGGGCCTGTGCCAGGCTGCTGAGCTGGGCGCGCGCTTCATTCTCGAGGGTGCGCCGGACGCGCGCCATTCCGGTATCGTGCTGATAGAGGAACTCGTGATCGCGGGCGTCGGGCGGCAAATTCTCCAATATGATGCGGTCCTGCTCGAGCACCGCCCAATGCCGGCCCTCGATCCGGTTCTTGTAGAGGAATCGCCACAGGTCGCGCTGCCATCCCTGCACGCGCCGCATGCGCCAGAAATACACCTGACAGACATTCTCGGTTACCGGCGTTACGAATCCGACGATCCAGAACCCACCGCCCGGTCCCGCAGTCTTGCGATAGGGAATGGTGAGCCGCATCCAGAGCGCGCCGGTGTTGCCGAACTCGACCCAGTCGAAGTTGACGTCGCGCTGGGTCTCCTTTTCGAAGACGAAACCGTGCTCGGTCTTGCGCACCCGCATGCGCGCGGTCTTTTCGCCTTCCGCCATGGTGTGGGACACGGCGTGCAGATAGGTGCCGTGCATGGGATCCATCACATTGTCTATGGCGTAGCGATAATTGCAACGCCAGAACGCGGTGCAGAGAAAGCCGCTGTATTCCTCCGAAGTGAGCTGCTCCGGCACGGCAAGCTCCGGCGGTTCGAGATGAAGCTCATCGCCGAAATACGCAAAGATGGCACCGTGCGCCTCGCGCACGGGATAGCTCTTCACGCGGATTTGGCCCTTCATCGGGCATTGCTCGACCGCCGGAACATCGACGACCCGGCCCGCCGCATCCACCTGCACGCCGTGATACCAGCAGGCCAGACGGTCGCCCAGGTTCCATCCCAGCGACAGACGCGCGCCGCGGTGGGGGCAGCGATCGCGCAACGCATGCACCTGCCCCTCGGCGTCGCGCCATAGCGCAAGGCGTTCCCCCAGCCGCGTGATGCCGATCGGATCGGAGCGAACCTGCCAGCTTGGCGCGACCGGGTACCAGAGGTTCCGCAGTCCGGAATCCACGAGCTTCTGGATGGCTTCGTTGGACACGCCAGCATCAATCATGGGGGTAGGCATGGCCGGAGTCATTGCTGGAGTCATGGGCGTAGTCATGGGCGTAGACCTCGAAAACAAGCTCTCCATTCAGGCGCCGAGCCGCTGCAGCTCCGCGCAGAAAGTTTCTTCGCTCCAGGCTCGACCTGTCGGCGCGTAGACGCGCATCTGATTGAGCTTCGAGATGATGTCCGGAAGCTCGTGGGCCCCGTCTCCGAGAATTCGCTCGAGCGCGTCAGCAAGATGGTTCTCATACTCGGTCGGGGGAGCGGATCGGCTCTGCCATTCGATGTTGCGAATACTGTCGTAGCTCTCGATCGCGCCCACCCCGCCTTGATTGCTCGGTGCAATGTCGCGCCAAGGTTTCAGGAACACGTTCCAATCGGCCTGCCGCCACTCGGACATCCTTCATCTCCCGTTCGCGCTATTCTATGAGATGAACTTTCTCGCTTCCGACGAGGGAATGTATATTATCGGGTTAACAAGCGCGAGTCCTGGAGTTCACAGTCCCTGGAGCTCACGCGCAATATCTCTTAGGCAATCGCGGCGACGGGATTGATGCAAGAAGTACAGTTTCGGATGCCGAACGTCGAAGCTGATCGCGCAATGACCTCCACGCGCCTGGAGTTTCGCAACGTAACCCGCCGCTTCGACGGGACCCGGCGGTCATCGCCGGTCACGGCAATCGAGGGTGTCTCGCTCGCAGTCCATGACCGCGAAGTGGTTTCGCTGATCGGGCCGAGCGGCTGCGGCAAGAGCACGCTCCTTAATCTCACGGCCGGGCTCGACAAGCCCACTATCGGCGAGGTGCTCGTGGACGGCGAGCCCGTCAAGGGGCCGAACAGCCATGTTGCTTTCATGCTGCAGAAGGACCTGTTGCTGCCCTGGCGCACCATCCGCGAGAATGTCGAATTTGGGTTGGAGATCCGCAAACGGCCTGCGGCGGAGCGGCGCGAGATCGCCCTCGCCGCGCTGCGTACTTATCACCTCGATGGGTTCGCCGACCACTATCCGCATCAGCTGTCCGGGGGGATGCGCCAGCGCGCGGCGCTCGCGCGTACCATGGCGACCGACCCGACGGTCCTATTGATGGACGAGCCCTTTTCCGCCCTCGACGCGCAAACCAAGATGATCCTCCAGCGCGACCTCGGCGCAACCCTCATGCGCACGGGCAAGACGGCTTTATTCATCACCCATGATCTGTCAGAAAGCATCGCCCTGTCGGATCGTGTTCTGGTGATGAGCAAGCGGCCAGGCCGGATCATCGAGGAAATCGTGATCGACCTGCCGGCGCGTGAGGATCCATTCCACCGGCGCAATCACCTGCGCATGGGCGAATATATGACGCGTCTGAGCGAGCTTCTCGATCTCGCTCACGCCGAAGTCTGATCGGCTGTAAAAGGATATCACCTGCACAGTAGGAGAACACGTAAATGTCTGTTTTTGGAGGTCGAGTGATGCCGCCTGTTGACTTGAGCGGTGTGTCCCGGGCGCAGCGCAGGATGAGCAGCAGATCCGGGAACTTACAAAGCTCAGGCAGCGCGTTCGTAGGGGCGACGCATTGCGTCGCCCAGGCAGGGCGAGGCGATGCCTCGCCCCTACGAAGGTCCCGGATCGCATCCGGGACACACAAACACAAATCCCGCTTCCTTGCCGCACTGATTGCGGCGCTGCTGTGCGCCGCTCCCGCGGCGGCAGAAGAGGAAATTACCTATCTGCTGCCGGCCCCCGCCACCCTGCCCGCGTTCTCGCCGATGATGATCGCGCAGCACAAAGGCTATTACGCGGCCGAAGGGCTGAAGGTGCGTTTCGTCACCGGCCAGGGAGGCGCCGATGTCGCAACGCAAGTGGGTGCCGGCAACGCCGAGGTCGGCGGCGGCATCGGCGATACGCCCATCATTGTTCGACCCAACGGAGTGCCGGTCAAAGCGGTCGCCCTGCTCGGCGGCGGCGCGCTCACCCAGATC
>DASXIG010000608.1:0-5442 GCA_036498105.1 Xanthobacteraceae bacterium
GATCGCAGCCGCAATCATGGCGTACTCGATCGAGCTCGCGCCGTTGTCTTGCCGGATGAATCGGAGGATGAGTGCTTTCATGGGCATACTCCGCTGGTGCGACTGCGGCGAGTCTGCCCAAAACTCTCATAGAACTTGTCAACAATTGCGCCTGAGTTTTATTAAAATTGCACGGAATGCAAGGCAATAACACAAGTCATTCTGAAACCGGCTTCTGCGCCCAGAGCTCGTACATGTTGACGAAGGTCTGCGGCTGCTCCAGCTCGAAGAGGTGCCATTGATCGAGATCGGCGGCCGCTGCGTTGGGAAATCGCGCGCGATACGCGAGCGCCGGCGGACCGGCGAAGCCAATGAAAGTCAGTCCGTTTTCCGCCAGCAGTGATTTGATCTGCGGGATGGCGAACTGATGCTCCTGGACGTGGAACAGAAGGTCGCGGCATTCGCTCATGGCATAAAAGTCGGAATAATTTGCGACCGATTTGACCGGATCATCGTCGGGCAGCGCGAGTATCTCCTGCCGGCATTGCCTGATGTCCTCAGCCCTCGCCTGCCACCCGCGCTCCGCGATGAAAGCGCGTGCGGCGCGCACGTCTGCGCGCGCGCAAGCGCTATAGGCCGCGACGTGCATGAAACCGCCGGGCCGCAACAATGCGGTGAGCATGCGCAAGCCCTGCCCCGGATCGCGCAGGTGATGCAGCACGCCGCTCGCTTCGATCAGATCGAAGCTGCGTCCAATGCCGCCGAGCTCGAGGATGTCGGCCTGCGCGAACTCGATATTGCGGATGCCCAATTCGTTCGCCTTGCGGCGCGCATAAGCGAGGCTGGTGAGGCTCAGATCGACGGCGAGCACGCCGGCGCCTGCAAACCTCTGCGCTGTCTCGAGACTGTGCTGGCCGGTGCCGCAGCCGGCGATCAGCACGTCGAGGCCGGCGCGCGCCCCGCCGCGGTCGAGCGGCGCTTGCGGAAACTGATTGCGCAGGTACCAGGCGATACCGGCCGGCCGGCCGACCGGGGCCGGTTTCGACCAGCGCGGATACGGCGCCTCCTCGTACTGCCGGCGGACCGCAACCGAGACCTCGTCGCTGATCGCAGTGAGCGCGGGCAGCATGGCGCGCAGGCGGCGTTCCTCAGCCGGCTCGCTGACCTGCTGGCGAATAATGGAACTGACCGGATCGGACCAAAATCCCCCCGCGAGCCGTTCTGCTCCGGCAAGCGAATGCAGCGGCACGTAGCTGGCGGCCGCGATCAGCCACAGAGCTGGAATCGGTGCACCGGACGCGAGCGCAGCGTTGAGCCTTTCCTGTAATTGGCCCACCAGCTGCAGCTCGTCCGGCGAAAGAGCGAAAACATATTCGTTGAGGAAGCACTGCCGCGCCAGGGCGCCGAAGAAACCGAGCGCGTCCTGCCCTCCCGCACCGTCGTGTGCCTTCAGAGCCCGCGCGAGCAGCACCGCGCGCGCCTGGGTGAGTAAGCGCTCGAGCGCGACATCCTGGACGGGCGCCGATTCCAACAGCGCGCGGAGCAAGGCGTCTCCTGACACCGCTGCAAGTTCATCGGCAGACCACAGTCCTTCCGATCCCGGGCATTGCGGCCCCGCCGCCGCGGCGCGCGCAATGCACGTTCGCGCCCGGCCTGACCTGATCAGCACGGCGGCGAGCCCCGCCAGCTCGCTGGGACGGGTCCAACCTTCCAGGAGCGCGCGCGTGATCAGGCGGGCCAGATCGTCGCAGGCCGCCGCATCGTCTGGAGGCGACGGCAGGCGCGTGGCGCATTGCAAGAAGAACGCCCTGCCCTCCTGAGTCTCGGCAACCGCGAGCCCGCGGCGCGCCAGCGCGAGCGCCTCGGCGACATCGCCTTTCTCCAGCAACAGGCGGCCGAAGTTGCGGTAGACGTCCACGAGTTGCGGCCTGATCGCGAGCGCACGCCGATAGTGCGTCGCCGCTTCCTCGGATCGGCCCAGCGCAGCGAGCGCAACGCCGAGGTTGCTGTGGGTTTCGGCGGCGTCCGCTCGCGCCGCCAGCACGCGGCGATAACGCGCCGCCGCATCCTCGAACCGTCCTTCGCGCAGCAACAGGTTGCCCAGCCCGTAATGTCCGTCCAGCAAGGCTGGATCGATGGCGAGGGCGCGCTCGAAGTTCATGCGCGCCTCCTCGCTTCTTTCCTGCTGTGCGAGCACGTCACCGAGACCGGAATGTGCCTTGGCATAATCGTTCCGCAGCACGATCGCTTGCCGCAGATGGCTGGCGGCTTCATCGAGGCGCCCGCACGCGCGCAGCGCCTGGGCGAGGTTGACATGACATTCCGGCGCGCGTGCATCGGCGGCTAGCGCGCGGCGGAACAATTCGATCGCTTGCTCGAGACGGGCGGCCCGCACGGCCATGATGCCGAGGAGATGCAGGCTGTCGAAATGGCTGGGATCGAAGGTCAGGACGTCACGGCAGAGACGCTCGGCTTCCTGCATCTGCCCGGCAGAAAAATGCCGGAACGCCGCGCCGAACATCTGCATGCTCGGTGAGGTGCCGAGCGCGCCGGGCGCGAAGGCGCCGGCGCCCCTCCCCTGCTTCTTCGCGGCCCGCCGCTCTTTTCGGTTCATGCCAGGGAGCTCATTGCTTCGGCATGCCGGCGCATTGAAGCACCAACGCTACACCCTCTCCTCGATCACGCTCGCGCGCACATCGTCCTCGATCAGCCGCCAGATGTGATCGACGTAGCGCACGAACTGCGGCGTGCGCTTGATCGCAAGCGGGCGCGGGCGCGGGAGCTCGATAGCGACATTCTCGCGTATCCGGCCCGGCCGGCGGGCGAACACCAGCACGCGGTCGGCAAGAAACACCGATTCATCGATCTGATGGGTGACGAACAGCACGGTCTTGCGCCCTTCGTCCCAGATGCGCATCAGCTCCGTCTGCATGATCTCGCGGGTTTGCGCATCGAGCGACGAGAACGGCTCGTCCATCAGCAGGACCTGCGGGTCGATCGCCAGCGCGCGCGCAAGATTGACGCGCTGGCGCATGCCGCCGGAAAGCTGGCGCGGATGATACCCCTCGAAACCTTCGAGCCCGACGAGCTTGAGCAGATCCATGGTGCGCCGGCGCTCGGCCGGCCCGACCTGCCCAGCAATCTCGCGCCCGATGATCGCATTTGCGAATACGGTCCGCCAGGGCAGGAGATTATCGCTCTGGAAAACGAAGCCGCGATCACCGCCCGGCTCACGCACCACACGGCCGTCGAGCAGCACTTCGCCCGAGGTTGCAGGCTCGAGGCCCGCCACAATGCGCAGGAAGGTGGTCTTCCCGCAGCCGGACGGGCCGACCAGACAGATGAACTCCCCGCGCTCGACGGAGACATCGATCCGGCGCAGCACATCGAGATCGCCGAACGATTTTCCCAGGCCCGAAATGACAAGCTTCGGCGCCACGGCTCAATCCCTGGTCCACGGCACGAGCTTGCCCTCGAGCCAGGTGAACCCCGCCGTCATCACGATGCCGGCGACGGCGAGGACAACCACGCCGGCGAACAGCTCCGGCATGTTGAATGCGTCAGCGGACTGGCTGATCAGGCGTCCGAGTCCCGCGCGCGAGCCGAACAGCTCCGCTACGACGACGCCGATAAGGCCGCGCCCGATACCGAGCTTGAGGCCGGCGAGGATGAAAGGCATGGCGGACGGGAGCGACACCTTGAAGAAAATCTGCCGTGGCGAGGCCCCGAACGAGCGCAGCATCTCGATCAAGCGTTCGCTGGTGGTGCGCAGTCCCGCTTCGGTGTTGATGGTCACCGGGAAAAGCACGAGGAAGATCACGACCAGCACCTTCGACCAGATGCCGATCCCGAGCCACAGGATGAACAGGGGCGCAAGCGCGATCGTCGGGGTCGCGTACAGGCCGGAGATCCACGGCTGCAATGCACGCTTTGCAGTGGCACTGTTGGCCATGGCAAAGCCCAGCACGATGCCGATGATGCTGGCGATGACGTATCCGAGCGCGAACTCGACGGCGCTGACGGCGAGATGGCGTTGCATCTCTCCGCTCGCCGTCAGCGCATAGATCGCCTGCACGATCTGGGACGGCGCGGCAAGGAACAGCGGGTTGGCGATCAGGAGCCGGCTGATCAGCTCCCAGAGCAGAAGCCCGCCGAGCACCGACAGCAGGCCGGCGAAGTTGCGCAAGTGCGTCCGGCCCAGCGTGCGCGTAAGAGCCCGCGCCTCGGTTGCCTCCGCCGGGGCCGGCGCAGCGTCATGAGTCGATGCGCTCACCGTGTGTCATGCGCGGGCTTGACCCACGCATCCATCTTCCTCGCAAGGGAATTCTTGATCAGTGGATGGATTGCCGGGTCAAGCCCGGCAATGACGAGCTTGTTCGCGCCCTTGTGCATTAATCCAAGCCCTAATCGCTCAGCTCACTCACGCCGGGAAGCACGAGGCGGGTCACGTCGATCGTCTCGGAAAGATCGCCGAGGCTCACCATGGCCCTGGCCAGGCTTGTAAGCTTCGACCTGGAGACCTTTCCGGTCGGCTCGAAGAAATGCCCCTTGCGCATGAAATCGTAAGATTTCTCCACATCTTCCTGCTTGAGCTTGCTGGCCGTGACGAGAATCTCAACCGCCTCGCGGCGGTTGAGATCGTCCTCGAACCAGGCAATGCTCTTGATGTGGGCGGCCAGAATCCGCTGCAGCAGCGGCTTGTGCTCGTTTGCCCAACGAACATTGACCGCGATGCCCGAGAACGGCAGGTCTTTGACATAATCGACGGTCAATCCGAGATTGCTGAATCCGGCGGCCTCGGTCTGGAAATTGAATGGAGGCAGCAGGATCGCCGCATCGACCGCTCCAGCCAGCAGCGCGGAAGCGCGCGCCACCGTCGCCCCGGCAAACACCATGTCGAACTCGCCCGGCTTCACTCCGTTCGGCTCGAGCATGCGCTCGACGTAGATGCGGGTGATGTCCTTTGGCCCGCCGAGCGAGATGACCTTGCCCTTGAGCTCAGCGATGTTCTTGATGCTCGGCTTCGCCAATAACACGTAGGGCGGCGCCTGGATTTCGATACGCACAATAGCGATGGGCGCGCCCATGCCGATGGCGCGCATGGGATCCACGAGCCCCGTCGATATGGAGACATCGAGCGAGCCCGAGGTGATTTGCTGCACCATCTGCGAGCTCGATTGGGCATACAGGACATCGAGCTTGATGTCCTCGGCCGCGAAGAATCCCTTGCTGATCCCGATGAGGACCGGCCACAGATTGGCGGAGGGCTGCCCGACCGTCCCGACCGTAATCGCGTCTGCCGCCTTGGCGCTTGGCGCCACCGCGGTTGCCGTGACGAACAGCAATGCTCCAAGCATGGCGCTCCGCAAAGCCTGCATGCTCGTCCTCCTATGCTTTCGCGTGCGCCTTGGCCTGGGCGCGGTAATGCCGGGCAATCTCGCTTCCGGTTGCTCGCCAGACCTG
>DASXIG010000609.1:0-6086 GCA_036498105.1 Xanthobacteraceae bacterium
CTGCACCACCGAGCCGATGGTCTGGCCGTGCACCGTGCGCGGGTTGATGATGCGCCCGCAGTCCTCGACCACGACGTAGTCGATCAGATCGACATGGCCGAGCTTGGGGTCGACGGCGACATGGGCGGCGTGCGCGCCGTAGGTATAGGTGTGCTTCTTGTTGAGGAATGCGCCTTCCGCCGAGATGCCCGCCCCGGCCAGATCCTTCAAGGCGATAGACTTGCCGCCGCGACTCACGGCTTTCATGCCCTCCGCGATCTCTACTTCGGCCGCTTCGCAGCCAAGATGCTTGGCGGCCTGCGCGCGAACGGCGTTCATCAGATTCTCGGCTGCGGCAAGGATCGCGGAGCCGCCCATGACGATCGAGCGCGAGTGATACGCACCGTAACCGTCGCTCACATAGGACGTGGTGCCGTGGAAAACGCCTCGGATGCGCTCCATCGGCGCTTCGAGCGCATCGGCCGCGATCTGCGCGAACGCGGTCTCGAGGCCCTGCCCGATACCGGAGGAGCCGACATAGACGGAGAAGAATCCGTCCGGCTCTAGCACGATGCGCGCGGTTTCCTTGGGGCCCGCGGCGCCGCCTTCGATGAAGCAGCCGAGGGCAAGGCCATGATAGCGGCCGTTGACCGCCTTGCCCTGGAGCTTCGCGTTCTCCTGCCATTTGATCTCTTCGAGGCAGCGCTCGAGCATGACGTGATAATCGCCACTGTCGAGTTCGTCCTTGCTTTCGTAGGGCGTGATGGTGGCGATGGCATAGGGCATCGCCGCTTGCGGGACGAGATTGCGCCGCCGGAACTCGACCCGGTCGATGCCGAGATCCTTGGCCACGATGTCGAACAGCCGTTCGCGGAAGAAGTCCGTCTCGAAACGGCCGGGACCGCGATATGTGCCGACCGGCGTCTTGTTGGTCAGCAGCAAGGAGACATCGATATCGATGTTCTCGATCCGATACGGCCCGGACATGAATTGCGCGACGTTGCGCGCCCCCACCGCTCCGTTGGTGCGCATATAGGCGCCGACGTCCACGAAGGCGTGTCCGCGCAGGCCGAGGATGATGCCGTCGCGCGTGCAGGCGATCTCCACGTCGCATTCCGCCTGGCGCGCGTGGTTGACGGTCATCAGATGCTCGCGACGGTCCTCGGTCCATTTCACCGGCCGTCCCGCGTGACGCGCCGCGAACGGGATCAGGAAATCCTCGGGGTAGAACTCGCCGCGCGCTCCGAAGCCGCCGCCGACGTCATTCTCGATCAGCTCGATCGCGTGTTCGGGAATCCCCAGCTGCTTCGCCAGCGTGCGGCGATTGAAGAACAGCACCTTGGCCGCGCCCGAAACGGTGAGCCTCCCGCGCGCAGGATCCCATTCCGCCAACAGCCCGCGCGGCTCCATGGGCAGCGCCATGTGGCGCTGGGTGCGAAAGCTTTCACGGCGGGTGTAGGGGGCGTTGTTGAACGCGGCCGCGGCGTCGCCGCGCACGGCCCGGAAGGTCATGGCCAGATTGCTGCGCTTCTGCTCGAAGAGCAGCGTGCTGTTGCTCGCCGAGGCCACGCGATCGGCGACCGCGGGCAACGGCTCGATCTCGACCTCGATCAATCCCAGCGCATCTTCCGCAACGCCGGCGCTGTCCGCCAACACGAGCGCGATCGCCTCGCCGACGTAGCGCACCTTGTCTTCGGCGATCACGGGTTGGCCGACGGCCTCGAACTCCGGCAAGGGCTGCAGCCGCATGGGCACGCGCGGCACCGGGATGCCGATGTCATTCGCCGTGATGACGGAGTGCACTCCCGCAAGCTCGCGCGCGCGCGCGACATCGATCGCGCATATGCGGCCGTGGGCGACGGAGCTGCGCAGAATGGCAGCATGGAGAAGTCCCTCGCGCGCGAGGTCATCGACATATTGACCGCGGCCGCGCAGAAAACGCAGGTCCTCAATGCGCTCGATCGGGCTGCCGATGAGCGTGTTGACCGTTCTCATGGCCGGGCTCTCGCGAATGGCTCGCCCGCAGGACGGCGGCTCCATACCTCCCCCTGAAAGGCAAGGCCACCGCATGTGGCTCCTGGGTCCCGACTCTCGTTCGTTCGGACGAAGACGCCCTCACTCACGTCGGCCGGGACACCGAGAATTTCGTGTCCCGGACGAGCGAGCCCGGCTCGCCGGGCAAGCGAAGATCCGGGACCCAGAGGCCAAGAGCTCAGAGTTGCGTCCACATGCGATAGCGCTCCCCCTTTCAGGAGGAGGTATTGCGGAGTTTGCTGCGCAGCTGAGGCCATGCTCATCAGGAGCTTGCTCCCGCGTGCTTCTTATACGCGGCGCGCGCGTCGAGCACGGCTTCCACAATGGAAATATAGCCGGTGCAGCGGCAGAGATTTCCGGACAGCACCTCGCGTACCCGCGCGGCGTCGCAGTCCGGCTCCTCGCTCAGCAGCGCATGCGCCGTCGTCAGCATCCCCGGCGTACAGAAGCCGCATTGGAGCGCGTGATGCTTGCGAAACGATTTCTGTAAGGGAGTAAGCTCTCCGTCATTGGAGAGCCCTTCCACGGTCATGATCTTGCTGCCCTCGGCCTGGACCGCCAGCATGAGGCAGGATCGCACCGCCGCGCCGTCGACGATGATGGTGCATGCGCCGCACACGCCATGCTCGCAGCCGACATGGGTTCCGGTGAGGCGCAACTGATGCCGCAGGCAATCCGCCAGGCTCAGGCGCGGCTCGACTTCGACCTCTGCTGTCTTTCCGTTGACTTCGAAACGCACCTGCATGCGGAATCTCGTTTTCAGGAGCCCCGCGCGCCTCTGAGCGCGCGCTCGACCATGGTGCCGATGAGCGCGCGCCGATAGGCGCCGCTCGCATGGATGTCGTCCTGCGGATCGACGTCGGATGAAGCCGCCGCCTCCGCCTTCGCGATCGTGTGTTCGTCGATTGCCTGGCCGTTGATGGCCGCTTCAGCCGAATGCAGGCGCAGCGGCCGATCGGCCACGCCGACGGCACCGACATGGGCATTGCATGCCTTGCCGCTCGCGTCCTCGTCGTAGAACACCGCGGCCGCCGCGAGCGCGAAATCGCCGCGCCGGCGGGCGAACTCCTGAAAGCCCCAGCGCCGCCGCGCAGGCCAGGCCGGGAGCCTCACTTCGGTAATGATTTCATCCGACGCGAGCGCGGTCATGAGCGGCCCATGGAAGAAGTCGGCGGCCTTGATCGCGCGGGTGCCGGTATTTCCAACCACCGAGATCTCGGCCTCGCAGGTCACGGCAATGCCGGGCATCTCGGCCGCCGGATCGGCGTGCGCCATGCTGCCGCCGACGGTGCCGCGATTGCGGATCTGGTAATGTGCGACTTCCGCCACCGCCGCTTTGAGGAGGGGATGCGCGGTCGCAAGCCTCGGGTCATCGAGAATGTCGCGCCAGCGCACCATGGCGCCGAGCCGTACCCCATCGGCGGAAATCTTGATCTCGCGCAGGTGGGCGAGCTTGCGCAGATCGACCAGCAATGCGGGCTGGGCGAGCCGGAAGGCCAGCATGGGCACGAGACTTTGCCCACCGGCGAGCGGCTTGGCATCGCCGGTACGCGCGGCAAGCAGCGCGACCGCTTCGGACAGCGTTGTCGGGCACGCATACTCGAAGGGAGGCATTTTCATTTCGGCTGACGTTTCCTTGTAGGGTGGGTGACGGCGGATGACGCACGCTTCGCTCGCCAATCCGCCCCTAGTGTGGCGGTTCAGAAGTCCGCATCATTCTTGCCGCGGTCCCGGTTGCGGACTTCTGAACCAAAGCCACACTAGAATCATAGGTTTGCTAGTGTCCTTCGATTCCGAAATTCGTAAAAGAGCTTGCCGCACGATGAAACGAATTTCGGAATCGGGACACTAGGAATTTTCCACATACATGCTCGGTATCACTGCGTGAACGCAGCGGTCAACGCGGCTTCCCCGCATGGATCAGCGCCCATACCCGCGGCGGCGAGAGCGGCAGCTCGCGCGGCGAGACTTCTAACAAAGCGAGCGCCGCAGCAACCGCGTTGGCGATGACCCCTGCCACCGGGATGATGCCGCCCTCGCCGGCGCCTTTCGCTCCGAGCGGATTGGTGGGGGACGGCCGCTCCTCGAGCGCAACGGCCCTGATGTTGGGAAAATCGCTCGCGGTGGGCAGCAGGTAGTCCGCGAACGATCCGGTCAGCAGCTGGCCATCCTCGTCGTATATGAAGTCTTCGAGGAACGCGCCGCCGAGCCCCTGCACAATGGCCCCAACGGCTTGCCCATGCAGCGTGAGCGGGTTGATTATGCGGCCGACGTCCTCGACCGCCACATAGTCCAGCACCTCGACATGTCCGGTCTTGTGATCGACTGCGACATGGGCGGCGTGCGCGCCATAGCTGTAGGTGCGCTTGTTGCTGGCGAAGCTCGCGTCGGCTTCCATTCCGGCAAAGGCCGCAAAGGACAAGGAGTTGCGGCTGGGACTCAGGGCCATGCCGGAATCGATCTGCACGTCCTTTGCCGCGCAATCGAACTTCTGTGCCGCTGCGCTCCGGATGGAATTGAGCAGCTTCTCCGCCGCCGCGACAATCGCATTGCCCCCCATGACCACCGAGCGTGAGCTGTAGGCACCGTAGCCTTCAGCCACGTGATCGGTCGAGCCGTGGAAGACGCCGTTGATGTCGTTGAGCGGCAGCTCGAGTGCATCGGCTGCGATCTGCGCGCAGACGGTTTCCAGTCCCTGGCCGATGGATGAGGACCCGACATACACCGAGACCTTGCCGTCGGCTTCGAGCACGAGGCGTGCGCCTTCCTTCGGGCCCGATGCGCCGCCTTCGATGTAGCAGCCGACGGCGGCGCCGTGATAACGCCCATCAATCAGCTTGCCCCGGAGCGCCGCCTTGGAGGTCCAATCGATTTCCTCGAGACAGCGCTCGAGCGTGCTGCGATAATCGCCGCTGTCGGTTTCCGAGGCGATGTTGAGCGGCTCCACGGTCGGCAGCCGGTACGGAATGTCCCCTTCAGGGACCAGGTTGCGGCGCCGGAACTCGACCGGATCGATGCCAAGCTCGTTCGCCGCAATGTCGAACAGCCGCTCGCGAAAGAAATCGGCCTCGAACCGTCCCGGTCCGCGATAGGTGCCGACCGGCGTCTTGTTGGTCATTGCCAGCGAGACGTCCATGCGGACATGGGGAATGCGGTAAGGTCCGGTGAGCACCTGCGCGATGTTGCGCGCAGCGGTCGGCCCGTTGGTGCGGATGTAGGCGCCCTGATCGGTCCAGGCATGACCGCGCAGACCAAGGATCGTGCCGTTGCGATCGCATGCGATCTCCAGCTCGCAAGCGGCGTTGCGGGCATGATTGGTGGCGAGAAGATGCTCCCTGCGGTCTTCGACCCACTTGACGGGCCGGCCGGTAAGGCGCGCGGCAAACGGGATGAGAAAATCTTCGGGATAGAATTCGCCGCGCGCACCAAATCCGCCGCCCACGTCATTCTCGACCATGCGGATTGAGCTCTCAGGCAGTCCGAAATGCGCTGCCAGCACGCGCCGGTTCAAGAAGGCTACTTTGGCCGCGCCGTAAACAGTAAGGTGCCCCCGATCGGCATCCCATCGCGCGAGCAGCCCGCGCGCCTCCATGGGCACGGCGCCATGCCGCTGCACCTTGAAATGTTCGCGCCGGGTGTAAGCGGCCTCCCTGAAGACGGGGCCGGGCTCCCCGCGAACGCCGCTCAGCGTGAGCGGGACGTTGCTGCCGGCATTCTCGAACAGGAGAACGTCGCCAGCTTCTGCTGACGTGGTGTCAACCACGGCCGGCAGAGGTTCGAGATCGAGAACCATTCCATCAAGGGCGTCTTCGGCGGCGGCCTGGGTCTCGGCGAGGATGACCGCGACCGGCTCGCCGACATAGCGCACCTTTTCGTGCGCAATGACGGGTTGCTCGAACGGCTTGAATTCGGGCGCCGACTCCTGCCGCAAGGGGATGGTTGGAATGGCGCTCCCGATATCGGTGGCGGTGATCACCGCATGCACGCCGGGCAGCGCCAGCGCCGCTTTTTTATCGACCTTGCGGATGCGTCCATGCGCCAGCGGACTACGCACGATGACGGCGTGGAGCATG
>DASXIG010000610.1:0-3441 GCA_036498105.1 Xanthobacteraceae bacterium
CAAGGTCCCATTTTCTACGCTGCCAATGGTTGTGCGCGCTGAAGGTGCGGAAGAATCTGAATGGCTGCCGGTGAGCCGGGGACCCAGCACCCGGTTTGCTGGAGCATTGCCCTCTTTGCGTGCGCATACGAACATTTACACGCACTGTGCGAAATTCGATGTATTTTTCGAACGATGTAATTGGAACGTCTGGATAATTCCAAACAGTGGCACGTTCGAAACAGCGAAACCAGTGCAGCATCCATCGCTTCAGAGCGGGGTCGGAGCCGGGGTTCAAGCCGCGGGCAAGCCTCGCGCCCGCATCAATCCGCTCGGAGATTGGCGTTGTGGACGACCTTGCCCCATTTGGCCATTTCAATTTTCAGCCGTTCGCCGAACTCTTGCGGCGTATTCGCAACCGGGACGAATCCGAGGGTCTCGAGCCGCTCTTTCACATCGGGCATGGCGACCATCTGCGCGATGTCCCTCTGCCAGCGCTCGACGATGTCAGCGGGCGTCCCCGCCGGCGCGACGATGCCGGTGAGCGTATCGCTTTCGAGGTCTGGGACGCCGGCTTCGATATTGGTAGGAACGTCCGGCAGCGACGGCGAGCGGCGGGTGCCGAGCACGGCGATGCCGCGCAATTTGCCGTCCTTGATGTTGCTCATAGCGGGAGGTAGGGCCGTGAATGCAATCGGTGTATGCCCGCCGATGGTGGAATTGATCGCCAAACCCGCGCCATTGAACGGCACCGTGACGAGATCGAGCCCGTACTTCTGCTTGAGGAGTTCGCCCGCGAGGTGAGGCGTCGATCCGGTCGCGGGTTGCGCGAAGCTGTAGGTCCCGGGATGGGCTTTGATGAGATCGATCATCTCCTTCAGCGTCTTGGCGGGGAAGCTCGGGTGGGTGGAGACGACGTTGGGAGATGCAGCGACGAGGGTAATTGGAGAAAAATCCTTGAGCGGATCGTACGGCACCTTTGCATACAAGCTTGGATTGACGATGAAACCGGTGCTCACGACCAGGATGGTGTAGCCGTCGGGCTTCGATCTTGCGGCAGTGGCGATACCGGTATTGCCGCCCGCGCCCGGGAGGTTCTCGATGTAAACCTGCTGGCCCCAGCTGTCGGACAGTTTCTGCGCGACGATGCGCGCGATCACGTCGGTCGGCCCCGCTGCGGCAAACGGCACGATCAGCCGGACCGGATGCGCCGGATAGGTCTGAGCGCACGCAGGGTGTGAAGCGCCCGCTACGTATGCGATGAGTGCTGCGGCGAAGCCGAGCACGCTGAAGCCGGTCCTCATGACATCCTCCCTTGACCTCACCATGGCAGCATTGTTCCTAGGGGCTGTTTCCGATGAGATTGACACATGCAGTCGCGCCATAGGCTCGGTCGGACTCCCTCTCCCCGCGCTTGGCGGGGAGAGGGAGCAGACCGAGCTCGGCGCCACCGCTGATCCTATCTGACCGGAACACGCTCTGGCAGGAAAAGAGGGCGCTTCATGGCAACAAGGAAGATCACACGGCAGGACCTGCGCGAGGCGGCGGAGAAGTATAAGAACTGGGGCAAGTGGGGCCCCGCCGACGAGATCGGCACGCTCAACTACACGCGTCCCGAGGACATCATCGCGGCAGCCAGGCTCGTGCGTAAGGGCAAGGTGATCTCGCTTGCGCTCAATTTCGACCATACCGGCCCGCAGGGCGCGAAGAGCAACTATCCGGCCATGGGCCGAACCAACCCCATTCACACCATGATCCGCACCGGAACCGATGCCTATTCCGGAGTGCTCGACAAGCGCGGCATTCGTGCGGCCGACGACATGGTGACCATGCCGCTCCAGTGCGGAACGCAGTGGGACGGGCTCGGCCATGTCTTCTACGAGAACTCCATGTGGAACGGCTACGACTGCCGGGAAGTTACCTCTGCGGGGGCGCAGAAATGCGGTATCGAGAAGACCAAGAGCAGGATGGTGGGGCGGGGTGTTCTCCTCGACGTGGCACGTGCGCGCGGCAAGGAATCGCTCGACGACGGCTATGGCATCACCTGCGCCGACCTCGACCATGCTGCGCAGACACAGGGGATAAAGGTCGAGCGCGGGGATTACGTAATTGTGCGCACCGGCCAGATGGAACGCTGCCTGAAGGCCCGAAGCTGGGACGGCTATCCCGGAGGAGACGCGCCGGGCTTTGCCTTCGAGACGCTCGAATGGATTGCGCGCACGCAACTCGCCGCGCTCGCGAGCGATACCTGGGGCTGCGAGGTGCGGCCGAACAATACCGAGGGCGGCATCAACCAGCCCTGGCACTGGATCACCATTCCGATCATGGGAATGACCATGGGCGAGATTTTTTATCTGAAGGATCTTGCCGACGACTGCGCAGCGGACAAGGTGTACGAATTCATGTTCGTAGCGCCTGCCATACCGATCACGGGGGCGGTGGGATCACCCACCAATCCGCTCGCGATCAAATGAGCTCGAGGATCCGCGAGGATAGCCCGATTTGCGCGGGCATGGCGCGCGTTGCGCTCCTCGGTTCTGCAGTGATCCTATTCAATCCGGAGAAAGAGACGCGATGAACATCGTCATCAATCCCGCAATCGCGGCGGGCGTGCTGGCTTCCACCGCGGTGACCGACGCTGCCTACGTCTTTTTCAATGCGGCGGTCGTGAGCCGCCGACGGTTCCGGGCAGCGAACTGGAGCGCGATATGGTACGTGCTCTCCGCATTCGCCGTGATCAGCTATACCGAGAACGCGTTCTACGTTGCCTTCGCTGCGCTCGGCTCGTGGTTGGGCGCGTTCGCGTCGGTGACCTTCCTGCATCGTACCAACCCGCCGCGGCACGATCCGCCGTGAAATCCCATCGTCGTACCATGTGCGTTCAGTCGGCCGTGTCCCAGGCGAACTGCAGCATCAGCTTCTGTGCGGAGCAAGCGGCGTGCCGCGGTAGAGGTCATCGACGCGGCAGCGCAGGCCGAACTCCGGCATCTCAATCAGTTGATCGGGCGCTTGTAGGGCAGTTGGTCGCCAGTCGCGCCGTTTGGCGTGGACCACTACGGAAATTTCGCGTGGCTCGATCACGACAACATAAAGATTATCCGGTGCTTCCCGGTAACGTCGCAGCTTCAGCCCGATTTCCATCGGCGTGTTTGAGGGGGACAGCACCTCGGCAGCCAGCTGAAAGCGCTCAGAGTAAAGCTCGTACCCCGCCACGCCGGGCACAACCACGACATTCGGCCGCGGCTGGAAGTTCCGGACTCCGGGTGAGCGGACACCGGCATCGAAATAAGCAAAGAGGTCCAGCTTGCGATCAGTGAAGGCGCTGTTGAGAAGTTCGCACAGATTGCGCACTATCCTTTGATGCGCATAGCTCGCCGGCGCCATCATCACGGCAACCCCCTCGATCAGCTCCCAGTGCTCCCCATGCGGTCGCGTCTCCAGGAAGGCCATGAACTCGTCCAC
>DASXIG010000611.1:0-4337 GCA_036498105.1 Xanthobacteraceae bacterium
TGCCGGCGAAGCCGCCGTCGATATCGGCCTCCTCGCGGACGTAGGAGGCCTTGAGCAGGTTTCGGCCGATCTCGGCCGCGGGCGTCGTCGTCATCTGTTCCGCGCCGACGACGAGCACGATGCGGGCACAGCGCGCGGCAATCGACTTGAGACCCTGATGCACTGCAGCCGAGCCCGTCGCGCATGCATTCTCGACCCGGCTGGCGCGCTTGAAGCGCAGGTCGGAGGCGGCCTGCAGCACCAGCGAGGCGGTGAAATCCTGCGGCGAGAAGCCGGCATTGAAATGACCGAGCACGATCTCGTCCACGTCGCGCGCCGCTATCCCCGCATCGGCGAGCGCCTCCCCGGCCACCCGCACAATCAGGCTTTCCACCGTCTCGCTTTCGAGCCGGCCGAAGGGAGTGTGCGCCCAACCCACGATACACCCTGTCACCGCTTCTCCTCCTCGTTTTTAACGCTGCGATTCCGGTGCCTTGTGGCGGGAATGCAACACTGTCCTGGCCTGCCGAAATTCGGACGCTTTCGTTTTACATTAACACGGGCTGTATCGGGGGTTTTCGCTTTTGCCTTTCACTCGCCGTCGGCTTACACAAATTTCACCCGCCCTTGGCAGCTTCCCGAGGCCCGCCGCAACCAACGGACCCCGAGCCGTGCAGTTTTCGCCCCCGCTCTCCATCGCACGAACGCTGATGTGGGCAGGCGTGCTGTGCGCCGCAACCGGCCTCATGCCGGCGCTCGCGTCCGCCGAGGCGCTGCTCGTGATCGAGGCCGACAGCGGCAAGGTGCTGTTCCAGCAGAATGCCGGCCATCCCTGGTATCCGGCATCCGTCACCAAGCTCATGACCGCCTACGTGACCTTGCGCGCGGTCAAGGAGGGCAGGATCACCCTCGACCAGCCGCTGACCGTCTCGGCGAATGCGGTGGCGCAATCACCGGTAAAGATGGGTTTTGGCGCCGGAACGGTGGTCACCGTCGACAACGCGCTCAAGATGATGATGGTGAAGTCGGCCAACGACATTGCCGTGGTCCTTGCCGAAGGGGTCGGCGGCTCGATCGAGGGCTTCGCCGACCTGATGAACTGGAATGCGCGCCGCCTCGGCATGGTGCAAACGAGTTTCGTCAATCCCAACGGTCTGCCTGCCGACGATCAGGTTACCTCCGCCCGGGATCTCGCCATTCTTGCACGCGCGCTCATCCACGACTTTCCGGAATACGATTATTATTGGCACCTGCCCGGCATCCGCATGGGCAGGATGGTGCAGCGTAACTACAATACGCTCCTTGGCCACTATCCCGGCGCCGACGGGATGAAGACCGGTTTCATCTGTGCCGCCGGGTTCAATCTCGTCGCTTCCGCCACCCGCAACGGCAAACGCGTGATTGCGGTGGTTCTCGGCGCTCCCTCTTCCGCGGCGCGGGCGCTCAAGGCTGCGCAGCTCCTGGAACGTGGCTTCAGCGGCACCGGCGGGCTGGGCTGGCTGATGCCCACGCAAGGAACCGTCGAGATGGTGCAGCCGGTTGCGGTCGACCCACCGAACCTGCGCGATGAGATGTGCGGCCCGCATCGCAAACGTCCCGCGACCGAAGACGAGGACGAGCTCATGCCGGCCAATACCGGTCCCGATTCGCCCTACGGGGTGTTCCTTTCGAGCCTGCGTCCGGACAAGGCAAAGGGCGCGCTCCTGCAGGACGTGAACGTCGGCGACCCGGTGCTGGTCTATACCGGGACCAAGCCGCCGGCGCCGGGCACGGCGGCTCTCGAAGGAAAGCCGCGAGCGGAGAAGAGCAAGTCGAGCAAAAAGAAAGTAGCTGGAGCCAAGCCCGCCGCCGATGCGGCGCAGGAGGGCGCAGCCAAGCAGGACGCTGCAGCCGGCACCTCGGCTGCATCGCCCGCGCAAGACAGTGCGGCGGCCAAGCCGAAGCCCAAGCCGAAGAAGGCCGCGGCCAAGCCCATTACAATCACGCCTGCCAGCGCGAGCGAGCAGACCTCACAGACGCGCTGATCGCCATATCTGCCGCATTTGCCTAGGCCTTTTGTACCTCGCTGTCCGCTCGGGTTCGTTCTGCGCTCGGCGATGGCGCGCGTGCATCGGGATCGGCTCGGGGTCGTTCTGCCGGGATGCGTCCGAGGCCTCTCGGGTTCATCCTGCCGCTCATGAGCGCCGCTCCGCACCTGTGCGGGCAATTGCTACTCTTCTGTGCGCAACCACAGGCAGAGAAAAAACAGGCTGCTTGTAAAAACAACCGAATCTACAACGGTTTTGCCCACCATCGGTTGAATGCGCAAATTGGCACCAAAAAAACCGCCTCCCGCATTTTTCATCATCTAAATCTAAATCTGGGTGAACGGCGATTCGACGTCATGGCACATCCGGGCCGAACGTCTGGGCGGCCGGCTCCTCCTCATTGCACCAGCAACGGCAGCCCGAACAAAAAATACCCGGCGCGCTGACGGCGGCCGGGTCGGACATACCTCTCGAGGATGCCTGTTTGTATTTGATGCGCGTTTCAGATGTCAAGAGGCGGTAGTGTCTAACTTTGAATATTGATCCGTACTCGGCTTATCGCTCCGATGAGCTTCGATCCAAGCGGCGGCATCGCTAGCGGTTGAAAATGGAATGGTGGTAAGGGCAAAAGACAAACTGGTGAATCCGCCACCATACATGCGTAGTACCACTGATGTGCCTATCACCGTAGCCGAATATGGAGGGATGAATCCTTTGCCTCTGAGATACGGCTTCTCGTGAACAGCTATAGGCGTCCAGACAATCATGATGCAGCTCCGGCCCTGTTGCCCCGTTTACCCGGCTTTCCGGTTGGGCTGAGATCACCTTTATGCTCCTTCAGGGGAGGTATGGAGCACAAAATGTCCAAGCTGCGCATCTACGGCATCGCCCGCACCCGCGCGTTTCGCGTGCTCTGGATCGCCAAGGAGCTAGGCCTCGACTACGAGCACCTCCCGGTCGAGATCGGGCCCGCCGGCGCGCGCAAGCCGGAATATCTCGCCATCAACCCGAACGGCCGCCTGCCCGCAATCGAGGACGACGGCTTCACGCTCTGGGAATCGCTGGCGATCACGCTTTATCTCGCCAAGAAGCACTCCGCGGGGCGGCTCTATCCCACCGCGCTCGAGGGCGAGGCCAAGGCATGGCAGTGGAGCCTGTGGTCGGTGCAGGAGGCCGACCGCGGGGTCAACATCTGGTCCCTGCACGCGCTGCGCTTGCCGCCAGGGGAGCGCGATCCAGCACTCCGCGCGGAAGCGCTCAAGGTGCTGGACGCCCCTTTCAAGGTGCTCGACGGCGCGCTCGCGCGCGGCGGCTACCTGCTCGGCGATGCGTTCACCGTGGCCGATCTCAACGTCGCCGCCGTGATCAGCCGCGCCATCGACATGGAGCTTGCCGCCACCCCGCGGCTTGCAGACTGGCTGCGGCGCTGCCTCGACCGGCCGGCAGCGCGCGAGGCGCTCGCGTTGCGGGCGGCGGCGGATGCCGCCGTGCCCGTCGAGGTCACCCGGGCAATTGCGCGCAACAACCGGCTGTGACGGAACGCGGGCACTCGAATTGTAGGGTGGGTTAGGCGCACGCTTCTTCAGCGCGCGCCGTAACCCACCGCCTTGTGGTGGGTTACGCTCGCGGCGCAAAGAACGCCGCTCGCTAACCCACCCTACATTCTTTTGCAGCTATGCGCCGGACGCGGACTACTTCTTCATCTTCAGCGGGTCTTTGACAGCCTGGAAGGTCTCAAACGGAATCGCATAGAGCTGCCCGTTCTTCTTCTCGACCTTGGTGATGTAGACGTTCTGGACGATCTCGCGGGTGTCCGGATCGATCGAGATCTGGCCGCGCGGGCTCTCCCATTTCATGCCCTTCATCGCGCTGACCAGGGTCTCGCCCTCGGTCTTGCCGCCGGTCTTCTTGAGCGCTTCGTAGATGAGGTGCATGCCGTCGTAGCCGCCGAGCGAGATGAAGTTCGGCCGCACGGCGTTGCCTTTTTCGTACGCCGCTACGTAGTCCTTGTTCATCTTGGTATCCAGCGCCGTCGAATAGATACCGGCGGTGACGACCCCGAGCATGGAGTCTCCCATCCCGGGCAGGTCGTTGTCGTCGACGATGTCGCCCGGGCCGATGAGCTTGATCCCGGCTTTGTCGAGCCCGCGCTCCGCGAACTGCTTGGCGAAGGTCCCGGCCTGCCCGGCCGGCACGAACACGAACAGCGTGTCCGGGTTGAGATCGCGTGCGCGCTGCAGGAACGGCGAGAAATCAGGATTGGCGAGCGGGACTTTGATCGTGTCGAGCACCTCGCCGCCGGCCTTCTTGAATGCGTCCGTAAAAACAGCC
>DASXIG010000612.1:0-3829 GCA_036498105.1 Xanthobacteraceae bacterium
TCGCGTGCTTTTTTGGCGTTAGATTTCGTTAGCCCTCTAAAAACGTCAACGCCCGGCAAAGCCGGGCGCACTCAATCCATATGCAATCATCGGGAGGGGCCAAGGCGGGCCATGCCTCACTGATGCGGCCCAATAGGCCGCCCCCGACGCTGCCGTTCGCCAAACTGCCGCTACGCCGCGACCCGAACGATGCCGCGGCGATTATCGCGGCTAGAATAACCCGGGGGCATGGCACCTCCGTTCGGCTTTCGCACGTTATCAGTTTGGTGACACTTCCCGCTCATGTCAATAGGGCGCCGAACCGCGCGGCCTGTAAGTCCGTACGAGATCAGGCCACGGCACCGATGTGGTCGCGTCGCAGCACGCTGCCAGGCAGCGCGCCGGTATGCACGGAATTTTCGACCACGATGGTTCCGTTCACCAGCACGGTCGTACGCGCTCCGCTCGGGTACTGGTGCGGATCCGAATAAGTCGCGCGGTCGAAAAAATCGTTTGGATCAAAGATGGCGAGGTCCGCACGGTAGCCTTCGCGCAGGAAGCCGCGATCCTTCAGCTTGAGCGCGCGCGCCGTTGCACCGGTCATCTTGTGAACGGCAAGCTCCAGCGGGAGCAACCCGAGCTCATGCACATAGTGGCCGATGATGCGCGGGAATGTACCATAGAAGCGAGGATGGGGCATGCCTTGGCTCACAGTGCCATAGGTGGCGACACAATTGCCGTCCGACCCCACAAGCGCAACCGGCGAGCATACGATGGCGCGGATATCGTGCTCGGAAATCGACGTGACGAGCACGCGTGTTGCGGCCTTATCCTCGATCAGATAATCGGCGGCCGTATCGATCGGGTCTTGCCCACGCTCGGCCGCGAGCGCTCCGATAGTGCACCCAACGTGGTGCGGCAGATGCGGAGAGATGGAGATCTGGACGCAGTCCCACGAGGGGATACGACCCCAGTTGTTGAGTCCATCACGCCCGATATCCACCCGAATGCGCTCGCGCGTCTCGGCTAGCCGCAGCCGTTGCAGCATCGCATCCACCCCGCCAGCCTGCACCCATTGCGGCATGAGGTTCTTCAGGGGATTGCTGCCGGCGGCATACGGATAGAAGTCGCAATCGACGTCCACGCCGCGTGCCTTGGCGTGCGCGACCAAGTCGAGCGCCTGCGCGGCCTTTCCCCAATTGTTCATACCTGAGCATTTGAGATGCACGATCTCAACGTGCACGCCGCATTGCTCCGCGACACCGAGGGCTTCTGCCAGGGCCTCGAGCACGTTGTCGGACTCATCCCGCAGGTGCGTGAAATAACCGCCTTCGTAGCGCTTGAGCACCCGGCAGAGGGTCACGATCTCGTCGGGCTTGGCGTATGAACCGGGTGCGGTGAAGAGACCTGTCGACAGCCCGAGCGCCCCGGCATTGAGCGCTTCCTCCAGCAACACGATCATTGCCCTGAGCTCGTCCGGCGAGGGTGGCCCTGGCTTCATCCCCATTACCATCAGGCGCAGCGTGTTGTGACCGATCAGCATGCCGACATTCACCGCCGTCGCAGGGAAGCTGTCGAGATACTGGGAGAAGCTCGTCTCCCGGAACGGGAGCCATGGCGCGCTTGGGCTCAGATAATCGCGCAGGAGATCGACCTTGCCGGGCAGCGCGGGAGCCACCGAGAATCCGCAGTGCCCGACGATCTCGGTCGTCACTCCCTGGCGCACCTTGCTCTCAGCCTTGGGATTGATCGGCAGCGTGAAGTCGGAATGGGTCTTGATGTCGATAAACCCCGGCGCGACTGCGAGGTTGCTCGCGTCGATGACCTTTGCGGCTTCGCCATCTATCTGCCTCTCGATCGCAGCGATGCGGCCGGAGCGGATGGCGACATCTTTTTGCGTGCCCGGTGCTTCGGTACCGTCGAACACCCGCCCGCCACGAATCAGGATGTCGTAGGCCATGCCGGGAAGCCTATGATCAGATCCGAATCTTTGCCGGACCATCGTCCAGCCACCGGAACCGCTCAATGCCTGCGGCTGAGCAGGAATACTGCCTGCTCGCCGAGCAGATTCCAAAACCACCAAGGAGCATTGAAGCGCAGCGCCCGGCCCCACGCGTCGAGCGCCACCGCCCTCTCCATCTTGGCACCGATGACGCCGCACAGCTGGCGAAAGTCCTTAATGGTGCAGAAGTGAATATTAGGGGACTCCCACCAGGCGTATGGCAGGTTGTCGGTGCGCGGCATCTGGCCCACGAACAGCAGCTGGAATCGGATGCCCCAATGACCGAAATTGGGAAACGAAACCACGGCATGGCGCCCGATACGCAGCATGTGCTCGAGCACGATGCGTGGATGTCGGGTCGCCTGGAGCGTCTGGGAGAGAATGACATAATCGAATGCGTCGTCGGGATAGTCCGACAGATCCGTGTCGGCATCCCCCTGTATCACGGCCAGCCCCTTTGCGACGCACTGATTCACGCCTTCGCGCGAAAGCTCAATCCCCCGACCGTCCACGCCGCGAGTCTCGGCCAGCAGACGCAGGAGCTCGCCGTCGCCGCAACCGACATCGAGCACCTTCGCCCCCGGCGTGACCATCTCCGCCACCAGCAGGAGGTCAACGCGCGCGCCACCGGGGCTGCGCACTGCGTCCGCCATGGTAAGATCGTTCTTGTTGCGGGTAAGCATCACCCCGCTAACCTTCCTCTCCCTGTTGCGCGGGCACGCTGCACGGCGCCACGCTCCGAGACGGCCCGGAAGCTCGTCAGTCTCATCGGCGCCGATCCGCGATCAGGCCACGCGCTCTCGCCGCACCCTCCAGAAAGCCACGCACAATCGCAAACAATTCCGGCTCGTCGAGCAGAAAAGCGTCGTGCCCCTTGTCGGTGACAACCTCCGCAAAAGAAACCCGCGCGCCAGCGGCATTGAGCGCATGCACGATCGCGCGGGAATCGGACGTCGGGAACAGCCAATCCGAGGTGAACGAAATCACGCAAAATCTGGTGGCGGTGTCCTTGAATGCATTCGCTACTACCCCACCGCAGTCGGCGGCCAAGTCGAAATAGTCCATCGCTCGGGTGAGATACAGGTAAGAGTTGGCGTCGAACCGCTCGACGAAACTGATGCCTTGATGGCGCAGATAACTCTCGACCTGAAAATCGGCATCGAAGGAGAAGGTCGGGTTCTCGCGATCCTGGAAGCGACGGCCGAACTTACGGTGCAAGGCCATATCGGAAAGATACGTGATATGCGCTCCCATGCGCGCAACTGCCAGTCCGCGGCGCGGGTTAGTACCGTGGGCAAAATACCGCCCTTGCCGCCATTCCGGATCAGCCATTACCGCCTGACGGCCGACTTCATGAAAGGCGATATTTTGTGCGGAATGGCGCACCGATGTCGCAATGGGCAGGGCCGAGAACACCCGCCGTGGATAGCTCGCACACCATTGCAGCACCTGCATGCCGCCCATTGATCCGCCCGCCATCGAGAACAGCGACGCGATGCCGAGATGGTCGAGCAACATCGCCTGCGCGCGCACCATGTCGCGGATGGTGATGACGGGAAAGTCCAGGCCCCAAGGCATGCCGGCGGACGGGTTGGTCGAGGCCGGGCCGGTGGCGCCCATGCACGCGCCCAGGACGTTTGGACAGATGACAAAGAACTGGTCCGTATCGATGGGCCGACCAGGCCCCACCATTGTCTCCCACCATCCCGGCTTCTGCGTCACAGGATGGACGTTGGCGACGTGCTGATCGCCGGTGAGGGCGTGGCAGATCAGCACTGCATTGCTGCGCTCCGCATTGAGCGTGCCATAGGTCTGGTAGGCGACCTGAAATGGCGCGAGATCAATGCC
>DASXIG010000613.1:0-4210 GCA_036498105.1 Xanthobacteraceae bacterium
CAACTGGAAGCTTGCCTACGATAATTCCGGCGACGGCTACCACGTCGTGTTCTCCCATCGCTCGCTTCTGGAAATGGAGAACCGCCAGGCCGACGTCGCCAACAAGGGCATGTCGTACTACAAGGGCTCGCCCGACACGCAACCCATGTACATGGCCTATATGGGCCACGGCCATCATTTCAAGGACAAGCGGCCCAACATCCAGAAGCGCGCCGGTGGCTTGTGGGCGGTCGAAGGCCCATGTCCCGGCATGGAGTATTACGCCGAGGAGCTGCGCCGGCGGTACGGCAGCAAGGCGGAACAGATCCTCGATCTCGCTTCGTCGGAGCCGGTCAACATCAACGTGTTTCCCAATTTCTCCCTGCTCGGCAATCATATCCAGGTGTTCGAGCCGATCTCGGTCGATGAGACGAACGTCACCTGGTACGGCACGGCTGTCGTCGACGAGGAGGGCGTGCTCGGCGGCGCGCTCGACGAAATCAACGCGCTGCGCATGCGCACCCAGGAGCAGTTTCCCAATTTCGGGGAGGTGGACGATCTCGCCAATTTCGAGGAAATTCAGCGCGGGCTTGCCTGCCGGGAAGACGAGTGGGTCTACATGCACCGCGGCCTCGGCATTCCCGACCGCGTGAAGACGGACGCGAACGGAATCATCACGGCGCCTGCCACCGACGAGGCGTTCATGCGCGAGTACATCGCGGAATGGAAGCGGTTGATGCAGGCAAGCCCGAAGCTCGCGGTGCAGCGCGAGCCGTAGGACCATGCAGCTCACCCACGATCCCTCGCTCAGCTCGTATTACGTCAACGATGCGCTTTATCAGGAGCTGGTCGAGAGCTTCGCCGGCTGGCAGCGCGACGAGCTCGCAATTCACGATGCCGGCGAGCGTGACCGCTTCCGCATGCTGATCGAGCGCGAAGCGCGGCTGCTCGATCAGCTTGCCTTCGACCAGTGGCTCGAGATGTATGCGCCCGAATGCATCTACTGGGTGCCGGGCACGCCGGAGGCGGGCGATCCCCGCCGAGAGATCGCGATATCGTTCGACGACCGCCGTCGCATGGAAGACCGTATATACCGCCTGCGCACCGGATACGCCTGGTCGCAAGCGCCCAAATCGCGCACGGTGCGCATCGTTTCCAACGTCGAAGTGTTTGCTGCCAAGCAGGAGCTGGTCCGGATGGTACGGTCCAATTTCCTGATCAGCGAGTTCCGGGTGGACGGGACGCGCTATCTCTCGGGCTGGTGCGGCCATCGCTTCATCAACAATGAGGGCAGCTGGAAAATCCGGGTGCGACAGGTCAACCTGATCGACTGCGACCAGAACCTGCGCAACCCCAGCATCGTGATTTGAGGTACACTAGACCTGCAATTTGGGGACTCATGCTTCGGGACGCGTCGCAGCCCCCGCTGCGACGCTCCTGAGCATGACGCCGGAGCAAAAATTAATGACTGCGACCGCGCTCGACTCCGCGATCTTCCGCGACATCTTCAGCACCCCCGAGATGCGGCAGGTGTTCTCGGATGAGGGGCGGACCGGCTATTATCTCGAGATCGAGGCCGCGCTGGCGCGGGCACAGGGGCGGCTCGGGATCATCCCAGAAGCAGCAGCCCGCGAGATCGAGCGCCAGTGCCGCATCGAGAACATCGACCTCGCCCGGCTGAAGCAACAGACCGAACGCATCGGCTACCCGATCCTGGGTGTCGTGCAGCAGATCGTCGACCTCTGCGCCGACGGGCTGGGCGAGTGGTGCCATTGGGGCGCGACCACCCAGGACATCACCGACACCGCGGCGATCCTGCAAATCCGGGCCGCGCTCGCGCTGGTCGAAAAGGAGCTGGAGGCGATCGCCGGCGCGCTCGCAGAGCTGGCGCGACGCTACCGCGATACGCCCATGGCCGGGCGCAGCAATCTGCAGCAGGCAGTGCCGCTCACCTTCGGCTTCAAGATGGCCGCGCTCCTCGGCGCCATGCAGCGCCACCGGGAGCGGCTGGCGCAATTGCGTCCCCGCGTCCTGGTCGGAGAGTTCGGCGGGGCGGTGGGCACGCTGGCTTCGCTCGGAGCCGATGGGCTCAAGGTGCAGGCGGCGCTGATGGAGGAACTCGGTCTCGGCCAGCCGGACATCGCCTGGCACACGGTCCGCGACCGGATCGGGGAAGTCGCCTGCTTTCTCGGCCTCCTCACCGGCACGCTCGGGAAAATCTCCATGGACGTGAAGCTCCTCATGCAGACGGAGGTCGCCGAAGTCTACGAGCCCTTTCATCCGGCGCGCGGCTCATCCAGCACCATGCCGCAGAAGCGCAATCCCGTCTCCTGCCTCTACATCCACTCAACCGTCGCGCTGGTGCGCCAGCACGTGGCGGCGCTGCTTGAAGCCGCCGTCGCCGACCACGAGCGTTCGACCGGGCCATGGGAGATCGAGTGGATTTCGCTGCCCGAGATTTTTCTGCTCGCATCGGGCGCGCTCGTCCAGACCAGGCTCATGCTCTGCGGGCTTGAAGTGGACGCGGAGCGCATGCGGGCCAACCTCGATCTCACCCGCGGCATGATCGTCTCCGAGGCGGTCATGATGGGGCTCGGTCCGCATCTCGGGCGGCAACGCGCACACGATCTCGTCTACGACATCTGCCGCAAGGTCGCAACCACAGGTGAAGCCTTGGTCGATCTGCTGGCGCAGGATGAAGCAGTGTCCCGCCATCTCACCCGGGCGGAGCTCGACAAGCTGTGCGATCCGCAAAACTATCTCGGTCTGGCCGGCGAGATGGTGGACCGGGTGCTGGCGCGCGAGCGCAGCGGCGCGCGGAATCCTTGATGGAGGTGACGGGAAACGGCTGGCCGTAGTGCCGTTAGTGCGATGATTTATCCGAGGCAGGCCGCGCCGCAGTGCTGGAGCGCCGGTCTGGGCTGGAGCGCCGGTCCCGTTGTCCGGAACGGCGTTCTCCGATCACAGCCCGCTCTTGCGCCGGGCGCACATCAACCCCGCTGCGGCGCTCCTGCCGTGACCGCCTATCGCTGCTCGTACGTCGCTCGTGCTCGCTCATCGCCGGACCTCCTCCAGCAAACACGAGGACATACCGCGAATTGATGAAGGAACCGTGAAGCACGGCTTCAATCAGTTCGGAAGCGGCCCACCGGACGCGATAGGCCGTGCGGCTGCCGTGAGCATAAACAGCAGATTGCTGATCGACCGATCGCTGACTATGCTGCCTCCACAGCAATCACGTGGACGCTCGGCAACAGGAGGCGCCGTCATGGGCAACATAGGTCTCTTCCATGGAGCGCCGCTGGCTTTGGCCGCGATTGCTCTCGCGCTATCCGCAAATGTAGTGCCAGCAAACGCGCAGCAGAGCATCGAGGAGCGGCGCGCGTGCACGCCTGATGTGGTCCGATTGTGCCGGGAATTCGTGCCGAATACCGAGCTGATCAACCGATGCCTGATGGAGAAGAAGGCGGAGCTCAGCCCGAATTGCCGCACCGTGATGTTTGGACCCGAAGCGGCTCCGCCAGCGACGCCGGTCAAGCAGGAGCCGCAGTCCAAGCCCGAAGAGACGCAAAAACCGAGGCCGATCAGGCAGGCGCGCCGCAAGGTTTCACACCGTTGCCCTTGAGACGCGACTTGTACGGGCGGGTTTGAAACCCGCCCCTACACCTGATACCGCACTACAGGATTCGCGAGCAATTTTGCCCACCCTGAACGTCCCGTTGCCGCGTCGTTACGAACCGAATACTCTCCCGGGCCTGAATTCCTTCACGGGCACGGGGCCATGTCGTTTTGTTTGGGAACGCCCGGTCGTTCGGGCGCAGCTTTCGGCGCGGCGGTGTGCACGGCGGTGCTGGCAGCGCTGCCCGCTGCCTCCGCCCGCGAGTTCCGCGCGAGCGACAATCAGGCGGCCGACTACCCAACCGTGCAGGCACTCCAGTTCATGGGCAGGATGGTGGAGGAACGTACGGGCGGACGCCATTGGATCCGGGTCTTCCATTCGAGCCAACTGGGCGAGGAGAAAGAAACCATCGAGCAGACCCGAGCCGGGGTGATCGATATCAACCGCACCAATGTGGCCCCCATCGGCGCCATCGTGCCGGCCGCCAACACCTTGTCGCTCCCGTTCCTGTTCCGCTCGCGGGAGCATGTCCATCACGTGCTCGACCAGGGCATCGGGAGGGAAATCCTGGCAGGATTCGAGCGCCATGGTTTTGTCGGGCTGACGTTCTAT
>DASXIG010000614.1:0-2344 GCA_036498105.1 Xanthobacteraceae bacterium
GCCCTCATTTTCAATCAGAACGGCGCGCAGATCGCCGTGATCGATGGCGGCACGGCGCATATCCGCAAGGTGTCGGTTGCGCGCGATCTGGGTACGCAGCTGGAAGTGGACGATGGAGTCGAGCAGGGCGAGCAAGTTATCGTCAACCCGCCGGTTACCCTTGCGGAGGGCAGCAAAGTGCAGGCTCGCACCAGGCCTGCTGCGCGGGGAAGCTAGCTCGCGTACGATTTGAGAGGGACACCATTCCCAGGCACTTTCCGCCCATACGTTTTTCTCTTGTGCTTGGCTTCGGCGTTTTTGCCGTTGGACCCAGCCTCGTTCTCAAGAATCTGCTGCAACTCTTCTTTCCCGGGATATTTCGGGCGGCCCACGAGCAGCAACGGCTGGAAACTCGGCGCATGCCGCACCCGATCCTCGGCAATTTTGACGTAGTGCTTGTTAATGTCGATGCCGATGTAGCGGCGCCCCATCGTCTTCGCGACTGCGCATGTCGTGCCGGTACCCACAAATGGGTCGAGCACCATCTCGCCCGGATAACGCGCGAACGCGCCGTACGTATAGAGGCGGATAAGGCGGCCCGGCAGTTTTTCCGGAAATGGCGCCGGGTGGTCGCCCTCGCGTTTGACATCCTCGGGATACATGAACCAGACCTGCTGCGTCAGGTCGAGCCACTCGGCCCGCGTGAGCGCGTTCGCCTGTTTGATGTCCTGGTCGAATCTCGGCGGCTTCCCGGGCTTCACGTAGACGTTGATGAACTCGACCGTGTTGTTTTCGATTATGTTGCCGGGATACGGATAGCTGCCGAACATCATCTTCGAGGTCTGCTTCTGCCAAATGAACAGCGCGTACCGATCAAGGTCGGTTTCCGCGAGTATCTTATGCTCCATATCAAACGCGATGTTCTTTAGGTGACGCGTGTGCTGCTTAATGATCTCCTTTGGTATGGGCATGATTGGGGCATTGATGCACAGCTTGCCATTCGGCCGCAGGACTCGCGCGCACTGTGTCCAAGCCGTCTGCATGTCCTCCAAGTAGCCTTGATATGAACGCCAGGCAGTCTTGCCGCCATCGTACTCCACCGCCGTCCAGTAGGGAGGTGAAGTGATGATGAGGTCCACGCAGCGATCGGGCAGGTTGGCCATAACAGAGGCTGCGTGACCGACGATGAGCCGGTCAGTGAAAGTACTGCAAGCTGCATGCTTCTGTTCTTCCAAGCCCTCAAGAGTCATACCTCACGCCCTTGCCGAAGCCGCTTCTGCGCCTTTGAGCTTGCGCGCCGCGAGCCACTCCTCGAAACCGCGCACGACCACAAAAAACGACGGCACGAACAGCACCGCAAGGCACGTCGAGGCCAGCATCCCGCTGAACACCGCGATCCCGATCGATTTGCGCGCGCTCGCACCGGCGCCCGTTGCCAGGACCAGCGGAACCACGCCGAGAATGAACGCGAACGACGTCATGAGGATCGGCCGGAAGCGCATGCGCGCTGCCTCGACCGCCGCCTCTAGTATTGGTTTGCCGTCGAATATGCGCCGCTCGCGCGCGACCTCCACAATCAGAATGGCGTTCTTGGCCGAAAGCGCGATCAGCAGCACGAGGCCGATCTGGGTGTAGAGATTATTGTCGATCCCGAGCCCTTTGAGCGCAGCCACCGGTCCCACAAGGGAAAGCGGCACGGCGAAGAGGACCGCCGCCGGCATCCACCAGCTCTCGTACTGCCCGGCGAGCACCAGATAGACGAGCAGCATCGCAAGCGCGAAGATAAAATAGATCTGATTGCCTACGAGCTTCTCCTGGTAGGACATGGCCGTCCACTCGTAGCTTGTCCCGGAAGGGAGCACCCTGGCCGCGATCTGCTCCATCAGCCCCAGCGCTTGCCCCGAGCTGAAGCCGGTGGCCGGCAACCCTATCACCGTCGAGGAGGGATAGAGATTGTACAGACTCAGCAGCGACGGACCGACGGTTGGCTCGATTTGAATCATGGTGCCGAGCGGGATCATGCTGCCCTGCTTGTTGCGCACGGGCAGGAGTTCGATGTCCCGCGGCAGCAGGCGGAACTGGGAATCCGCCTGCACATAGACCTGGAAGGTGCGGCCGAACTTGTTGAACTGGTCGACATAGGCCGAGCCCAGATACGCGGTGAGCGTCGAGAAGACATCATCGATCGAGACCTGCAGGGTCTCGGCCTTGGTGCGATCGACGTCTACCCGGAGCTGCGGCACGGTCGAGCGGAACGAGCTGGTCACCCGCTGCAAGCCGCTCTGGGTCTGCGCGTCTTTCACGACTGCATTGGTGGTGGTCTGCAACTTCGTCAGATCGAAGCTGCCATCGCGCAGCTCAATCT
>DASXIG010000615.1:0-7844 GCA_036498105.1 Xanthobacteraceae bacterium
GACGATGTTGGAGGCATACCGCGGCCAGATTTCCATCGATTTTTGATTGCGTCCGACCCCGCCGGTTGCTCCCCACAGCAGCAGGAGCGGGCAGCCGATCTTGCGGCCCTGGGCGAAATCCTCCTCGTCCATTGCGAGATCCACGCCGTGGGTCGCGCGGTAATCCTCGCACATGGCGTGGACGGTCGCGGGATCGCGGAAGTACCGCTTGTACTCGGCGAGCGCGGATGGATCAAAGAAGCTCAATCCCTGCTCCGTCTTTGCAAGCTTCTTCTCGATGAAGTAATCGGGCTCGGCACTCATCAGCCGCTCGGGGAAATCATACGGCTGGATCATGAAGAACCAATGCCAGGAAAAGGTGCCCCACTGGCGCGTGACATGATTGAGCAGGTGATGCTGCGGAATGATGTCCAGAATGGCCGCACGGGCGATCTTTTCAGGATGATCGAGGCACATGCGATGCAGCACGCGCGCCCCCCGGTCGTGCCCGGCGGCATAGAAGCGTTCATGCCCGAGCGCGGCCATGACCTCGATCTGGTCCTGCGCCATGGCTCGAAACGAGTAGCCGCTGTGATCTGCGCCGCCCGGCGGCTTCTCGGAATCCCCATAGCCGCGCAGATCGGTCGCAACCACGGTGAATTCTTTCGCCAGATCGGGCGCGATCTTATGCCAGGACAGGTGTGAAAAGGGATTGCCGTGCATGAGCAGGAGGGGTGGCCCCGCCCCGCCATGCACGGTGAAGATGCGCGCGCCGCTGGTCTGAATCTCGATGCGGCTGAAGCCTTCGAACACCGCGAAAGTATCAGCGGGTGAGGACGATGAACTCCGTCCCGCGGCCGGTCTCGCGGCCCAGCCCGTCGTCCGCAATCACCAGCGACGAGCCCGGGACCAGAAGCTCGCTGATCCGATCGACAGCCTCCTGTGGCATCTGGATGCGGTCGAGCGCCTCTCCCGCGGTCGAAGGCGCCTTCAGGTGCGCGGCGGGCATAGGCGCGGCCTGCTCGCGCCCGCGTCTGCGGCTAGACCGTTCCGGCATCGGCGTGCCGTCGGTCGGGACGGTCATCAGATTCCACCGCATGCCCGCACCATCCTCGGTCGTGCCCAGGGCGGTAAAGACGTGCAGACCGAGCGGCTGATCCGGGTCCTGGATCGTGATCGGCATTTCGAACATTGGATTCATGCCCTGCCGCACGAAGATCTTCTTTTCCTTCCGGCTCACGAACACCGCGACTTGTCCGGTGTACTTCATCGGCTGGTCGGCCGATTTCGTGCGCGCGGGCGCAGGAGGTTTGGCAGGGTCAATGGTCGGCGCAGGTTTCGCAGGTCCTTCCTCCGCCACGCTTTCCGCCGGTTCGGGCGTCGCGGCTGTCGCTGCACGCTCACCGCTGTCGGGCACCTCGACCGATTTGCGCAATTCGTCAGGCGCGAAGTGCGCCGGAGCCTCCGGCGTGGCCAGCGTGGGGGCAGCGGTGCCGGTGGGGTCCACCCGCTCTTCGGCGAGCTCGCCCAGGGGCGAGGGCGCGGCCGCGTTCACATCAGCGGCCGGCGTCACGGTCTCGATGGGGCGAGCTTCCGCAGAGGTGCGCTCATCGGTCATCACCGGGATTGATCTGCCCGTGTCAGCCATGGTGCCGCTGCCCGCTTCGGGCTCCGCCTGCGCCACCATGATCGACGCCGTCGCGCGGCCATCGGTTTGCCCGCTCGAGGCAACCCGGGCCTCGGGCGGCTTCTGCCTGGGCACGAACAGCTTCGGGTGCTCGAAATCAACCGGAACGATCTCGGAACGCGCGACGACGAAGCGAACGCCCAGCTTCGTGATCGGCCACAGCCTTTGCGCAAAATCATGCGACGTTCGGATGCACCCATGCGACGCCGGGTGACCCGGCAGCACGCCTTCGTGTATGGCCACACCCGACCAGGTAATGCGCTGCATGAACGGCATGGGCGCGCCGCTGTAGATGTTGGAATGATGATACCGGTCCTTCTCGATGATGCTGAAAACCCCCGTTGGAGTGGGATGCCCCGGCATACCGGTCGACACCGGACCCTGCGCCACGCGCACACCGTTGCTGTAGAGCGTCACCTTCTGCGTGCTCATGTTCACAGCGATCTGGAGCGGGCCCTTCGGCATCTCGCCGAAACCGACTTCTTTTTTCTTGGGCTGCTCGGAGCGCTCTTGATTCCGGTGCGCCGCTACCCGGGTCCGATGGGCATACATCTGGCTCGGCCAGGCAGGGGGCGCAAAGTAGCGAACACGCCGCGGATAATACGCGTCAGCAGAGGTTGTCAGTCCACTCAGCACGGCCAGCGCGACGGTCGAAACCAGAGCCGCGCGCAGCCCGCCAAGGCCGGTCAGATCAGATACTGTTCCGCTCAATCTTGCCGAGGTCGATTTGCCCAAGACACTCTCCACGTTGTTGCGCGCCCAGGTGCGAGGCACCATCGGGCTGCAGCTCGATGTTCGCCAGGAAAGCTGTTACGGATTGCCTGCCCCCGAACCCCATATCTCTTAGTTGCACAACACGCCGTGCCGGTTCAGCCCGCGAGTGACGGATGATTGTCGCTCGTGCGATTCTGCCTAACACAATATGCATTAGCCGATGCATGTGTCGATGCTGTTGTTTGCCGCCGATGCCGGCGAAGCGAGCCATGGTGCCGTGATTCGGTAAACATTCTTAAGCACGTCATGGCCTCTGGGCGACCGATTCATCCCATTGAGGTTAAAACAGAAATCGCCGAGGCCTGCGCGTCCGGCGATGCGGGCACCGCGACGCTGAGCGCCGACAGAGCGGATTGCAAGCCCACGCTTTTCCTGCTCGCTGCGGCTTTGCTGCAACGCAAGCCGGCGGACGACGCAAAAGGTCGCGGCTGCTAGGGCCGCCGATTTGAAGTTCCTACAGTTGGTAGCCGCGGACCCGTAAAGGAACCTCAAATCGATCCGAAGTTCGTGTCAGAGGGTGCTGCAATGTATCACGAACTTCAGAAGCGGGGCACTAGCCTCGTCCGCCCGCCGACAGAATGGCTCGGGTCGTATGATCGGGACCGAAGTCGTCCGCACCCCGAATCGACAACAGCTCAGAAAGACGAGTCCGGGCGCGATTGACCCTGCTCTTGATGGTGCCGACCGCGCAATCGCATATGGCCGCGGCCTCCTCGTAGGAGAATCCCGAAGCGCCTACCAGAATAAGGGCCTCGCGCTGATCCGCCGGCAGCTTTGCAAGCGCGACCCGAAATTCTTCGAACTCCACGCGGCTGTGCTGCTCCGGATGGGACCGCAGGCTCTCCGCGTAGCTTCCGTCGGTGTCCTCGACCTCGCGACGCCGTTTGCGATATTCCGACCTGAACAAGTTGCGGAGGATCGTGAACAACCAGGCAGACATGTTCGTCCCTGGTTGGAACGAGTTGATGTTTGCCATTGCGCGCAAAAGAGTTTCCTGGACCAGGTCGTCAGCACGATCGACATTCCCGCACAGCGAGATTGCAAAGGCCCGCAGGCTGGGAACTGCCCCCAGCATGGCCTCGCGTACTGAAGGTCGCATTGTCATCAGTGCGATCCTTGGCTGCCGGGACGGGCCAAGCCCTTCACTCCCCCCGCGCGATCCGAAATTCCCTCCTCTTCTTCCATCCTACCCCGATCCTCCACTGGGGCTGCGGAGTCATCGGATGGGGACATGGTGCGGCTGGTCGCTGCCCTGTCCTGTCCTCCCTCGAGTTCTTTCAATAAGTCCTTGAAACGGTCGGGTACCCCCTGTTTGAGCACATCATCGTAAACGCGCTGCAGGATATCGCCCAGGCGACGCTGGTCTTCCCGGCTCAGCCGGCCTCCGGCTTTTCTTGGGGGGGCATCCGTCTGCATTGCGGCCTCTGCCTTTACCGCGGTTTGCTGCGCGAACTGTGACCGATGCGCTCTCCGCCCCGCCCAGCCCGGCCTAAGGTGCTTAATTTCCTTCATTTTTCGTGCCCTGCAAGCCGGTCACCCGGTGGCGCAGGTCCCTCCCTGTCTGGACATAACGAGGTGGAAAACCGATCGTTCCGCCCGCGTTGGAACTTTCTTCTGGGCACGCGTGTTTCCGCCCGGTATGCTACTGGCAATAAGAGGGAGGGTGGCACCGTGCCTAACTCGTCTGCTGTCGCACAATACCTTCCTTTTCTGCGCCGATATGCACGCGCCTTGACCGGCAGCCAAGCCTCCGGGGACGCATACGTCGCGGCCACGCTCGAGGCATTGATTGCCGATCGCTCCATCATCGAAGACCCCCGCGGGCCCCGCGTCGCGCTCTATCGTCTATTCACGAAAATCTGGAATTCGGTGCCGGTAAACGACAACCACGGCTCGACTGAGGGTATTTTGCCAGGCGAGCAAAAGCTTGCCCACATCACGCCGCTTCCCCGGCAGGCTTTTCTCCTGGTCGCCCTCGAGGGATTTTCGGAGCCCGACGCTGCGCGCATTCTCGAGATCGACGTGCTCAAGCTGCGGGCGCTGGTGGAGGAATCCGGACGAGAATTGGCGGCCGAGATTGCCACCGATGTGCTGATCATTGAGGACGACACCTTCATCGCCATGGAGCTGGAGACCCTGGTCGAAGGATTGGGGCATCGTGTCCTTGGCGTTGCACGCACGCACGCCGAAGCCCTAGCATTGACCAAGAAAAAGAAGCCCGGACTGATCCTGGCGGACATTCAACTCGCCGATGGCAGCTCAGGGCTGGAGGCGGTAAATGAGCTGCTGGGCACCTTCGAGGCGCCGGTGATCTTCATTACCGCCTACCCTGAGCGGTTTCTCACCGGTGAACGCCCCGAGCCCGCGTTCTTGATCGCGAAGCCGTTCCAGCCCGCCACGGTGTCCGCTGTCGCAAGCCAAGCCTTGTTTTTCGAGCGCAGCGCCAAGCGACGCGAACGGCGCGTTCCCGCCTAGCCTTAAGCTAGGATCGACGCGAGGTCCTACTTCATCGGTTTCCCGCTCGAATTGAACCGCTGCTCTCCGCCGTCGTCGCGGGCTTGGTCCCACAGAAGCTAACTTAAAGCCTCAACGCCAATCTCTCCGGATGTCATGCCCCGCTTCAAGCGGCGCATTCAGTAAATCCCGCTGGCGCGGGTTGAGGCAAGACCGTACGAAATCCCATGTTCCGTGATTACTGGATCGTCCGCTTGACGCGGACGATGACGACCGGGGTTGATGATCGTGCGCCAAAAAGGCACGGGCGTAGCTGATGCTTCCATCCGCTACGCCCGAGGTGCCGGCCGAGCACGGGGAGGGGGAAATGGGCGGCCGGCTGCCATGACAATGCTTGGCCAATTCTTTGGTTCCGAAGAAATTGGCTCTCCCTTTTTCGGGTGAACAGGGGGGTCCTCGAGCCGTTTCGGGGGCCCGGACGCGGTCTCCGTGCAGCATGAACCTAAGGCCGGGTTAATGCGACTAACAGGCACATGGATCGTGGGAGCGCGCAATGGTGTCTCGTTCTGGATATCTGGTGGCCTGCTGTGGCGCGGCTTTTGGCTTAGCCTCGTTCATCATCGGGCTTGAGGTTTCCGCCACCACCGCTGCCTCCCTTGCCGATCAGAGCGCCCTCGGAATCAACCGTACGCTCAAGGGCGACCGGTTACCGCTCGTGCCCAGCCCGAGCCGCAATGCCGGCAGTGGCCCGGCAGATATCAAGGCGCCTCAGGCACCTGCACCCGCGCGCGAACTCCTTGTCGGCTGTGAGCCGATAGTGAGCTCGATCGGTCAGCCGCCGCTGGCACGGGTAGCCGGGCGGTGCGTCTCCTGAGGGCGCGCCGCTGTTGCGGGCGAACGATCTCGATATTCAGACGTTCCCGAACAGGAGCCTGCGGCAGGCTTTATATTCGTCCTATCAGCACAAGAATGAGGACGATGATAAGAATGAGTCCGATTCCGCCGGAGGGATAATAGCCCCAGCCCGAGCTGTACGGCCAGCTTGGTATCGCGCCTATGAGCAGCAAGATCAATATGATCAACAAGATCGTGCCAAGCGACATAATTATCTCCTCCAATCATTGAGTAAACGCCGGCAGCCAAACGCAAGTGCATCGGGATTGTTCCGGTGGGGAGCATCGCCTGCTACCGATGAGATTGCCCCGGTCCACGCCAAGCGTCCCTTTGGAACCTTTTCACCAGCTCAGCAATTGTCGCAAAGCCTGTCGCCTGCCCTAATCAGGCATTCGGCGGAACGGCTTGCGGCGAGCAATTCCTCCTCAGATTTATCGGATGTGTCCGATCAGCTCTGAAAGCCGAGAGGGTCGCCCCCTTGGGAGATTCGAAGTTGTCTCAGTCCCAGGGAAACAAAAGTGATAGTCCGGAGACCCCCGTCTCCTCGTCGGAGCATCTTGAGACGTTCCGGTCTGCCTGCGATCGCGGGCAGCTCGGGGTGTGGTCCTGGGACCTGAGCGCGAACCGCCTGATCTGGTCGACCAATCTCGAGGATTTCCACGGCCCCCCAGTCGGAAAGCTAGGCGGCACATTCCTGATCACGCCTAAGGAGCTGCCGGTTCAGGAACGCGCCGGTCTCTTGGCAGCGGTCCACAACACCCTCCACACCAGCCAGCCCTGCCGCGTGGAATATCGCCTGCCCGGGCCGACCGGGCGGGATGAGCGATGGTTCGAGGCTTCGGCAACCGTCGTGATGCAGAACGGCACTGCCGTGCAACTGCTTGGCATGTGCCGCGAGGTAACCGAGCGGCTGCGCGTGAACAGGGAAGTCCGCGTGCGTGCCCGTCAGCAGGAAATGCTGGCGCGGCTTGGCGAGCGCGCCCTGGCCGAGAGCGATCTGCAGAAATTCTTCGACGAGGTGGTCGCCACGATCGGCGAGATTCTCGACGTCGAGATGGTCGAGATCCTCGAGTTGCTCCCGGGCGATGCCGAGATGCTGCTGAGAGCCGGCATCGGCTGGAAACCAGGACTGCTGGGCAAGGCGACCATTTCGACCGGCCGCGATTCGCAGGCGGGTTACACTCTCGCATCGGGGCGGCCCGTGATCGTTGAGAACCTCGAGGCAGAGACGAGGTTCGGCAAACAGCAGTTCCTGCAGGAACATGGGGTGATGAGCGGAATTACAGCTCCGATCGCCGGGCATGACGGCCGTGCCTACGGCGTGCTCGGGGCGTATACGGCCAAAGCGCGGAAGTTTCCCGATTACGAAGCTTCGTTCCTGGCCGCGGTTGCCAATGTGGTTGCGGGTGCGATTCAGCGCAGGCAACTGGATGAACGCCACGAGCTGATGATCCGCGAGCTGCGACACCGCTCCGGCAACCTGTTTTCACAGCTGCTCGCTTTGTTCTCGCAGACCGCCAAGACCTCCCGCAGCGTTTCCGACCTGGTCACGAAATACGAAGCTCGCGTGCTCGCATTGGCCAATGCCCACCGCCTCATCACGGAGGGAGGCTGGCGATCGACCTCGCTGATGGAGCTCCTCAACACGCTGCTTGCGCCGTTTGTCGATCGGATTTCGTTTGACGGTCCGAATGTCTTTCTCGAGCCTGACCCGACGTTCGGCTTGAGCATGGCGGTGCACGAGCTCGTCACCAATGCCGGCAAGCATGGCAGCCTGTCCGAGCCGGGCGGCCAAGTCGATGTGACCTGGTCAGTCGCCCGCACGGAGCAAGGGCTCACCCTCGTGCTCGTCTGGAAAGAGACGGGGGGTCCGGTACCCAGGCGCAGCCGCAAACCCGGCTTTGGTACGCGCTTGATCAATATGGTGATCGAGCGCCAGCTGAACGGAAAAGTCGAGCAATCGTTCCGCCAGGAAGGTCTCGACATAGAGCTCACAGTTCCTCTGACCCACGAGCGTTGGCCCGGCGGTGTGCGGGCCACGGCGGGCAACCTGCCG
>DASXIG010000616.1:0-11949 GCA_036498105.1 Xanthobacteraceae bacterium
AACCGGCGGAAAGCCACGAAGTGGCCGGCGCCTTATGGTGAGGGCGACACCATCTGGATGGGTGCTGCCGACTCCTCGGGGCTTACAGTGTCCTACATCCAGTCGCTCTACTGGGAGTTCGGCTCGGGCGTGGTGCTGCCCACGACCGGCGTGCTGATGCAGAATCGCGGCGCGAGCTTCTCGCTCGAGAGCGGCGCCTTGAATGCGCTCGAGCCCGGGCGGCTGCCGTTTCACACGCTCAATCCCGCGCTGGCGGCGCTCGCGGACGGGCGCGTCATGGCTTACGGCACCCTGGGCGGCGACGGCCAGCCGCAAACGCAGGCCGCGCTGTTCACGCGCCACGTGCAATTTCGCCAGCCGCTCGACCGCGCCATCGATGCCCCCCGCTGGCTGCTCGGACGGACCTGGGGAGCGACGCAAAGCAACTTGCGCATGGAAGCGCGGTTCGACGGCAATCTCATCGATCGGCTGGTCGCGGCCGGTCACGACATCGAAGTGCTGCCCGAGCCCTATTCCGACGTCATGGGGCACGCGGGCGCAGTGGTGCTGCATCCCGACGGTACGCTGGAAGCGGCGCACGATCCGCGCGCCGACGGCGGCGCCGCGGGAGTGTGACACAACCCTCCGTAGGGGCGACGCATGCGTCGCCCTCCATCGATAGCGGCGTTGCGGAAAAGGGGCGAGGCATGCCTCGCCCCTACGGATAGGACCGGTAACGCGCCTCCATTCTGCCGCAGTGCCGGATATCTTGCCGGGGCGGGGCGCGGTGATCGGATCGGGCTGGTAATCCTTATGACTCGAAGAGTGTTGCCTGTCCTCGCCGCGTTGGCAGGCCTCGTCGCAGCGTGCTCCGCGGCGTCCGCCCATCCCCACGTCTGGGTCACGGTGAAGAGCGAGCTCGTCTATGCGCCGGACGGCTCGGTGACGGGCGTGCGCCATGCCTGGACGTTCGACGACATGTTCTCGACTTTCGCGATCCAGGGCGTCGAAGCCAAGAAGAAGGACCAGTACACGCGCCAGGAGCTCGCGCCGCTCGCGCAGGTCAATGTCGATTCGCTCAAGGAATACGACTTCTTCACCTATGCCAAGGCGAACGGCAAGACGGTCGAGTTCAAGGAGCCGTCGGCCGACTACTATCTCGAGTACGACGCCAAGGAGACGGTGCTGACACTCTTTTTCACGTTGCCCCTCAAAGCGCCCGTCAAGGCCAAGGAGCTCACCGTCGAAGTCTACGATCGCGAATTCTTCGTCGATTTCAGCTTTGCCGAGAAGAACCCGGCGAAGCTCGTGGGAGCTCCTGCACATTGCAAGCTCAGCGTGGTCACTCCGGAAACGATGAGCACCGATCTGTCCGCCCGATTGAGCGCGCTCGCCGCCGACCAGCGGGATCCGACGCTGACCATCGGCTCCGAGTTCGCAAACAAACTCGTGGTGAAATGTCCGTGACACCCATCCTCCGCCGGCCACTGGAGCGCATTCCGGCGATGTCTGATCAGCCGTGCAGCAGACTCGGTCTGCTCCCTCTCCCCATCCTTCATGGGGAGAGGGGTGGGGTGAGGGGCAGAGCCCACGCCGAGGCCGTCGGGCCCCTCACCCCAACCCTCTCCCCGCAAGCGCGGGGAGAGGGAGCTCGACCGAGCTTGCGCCGCCACTGTGCGCCAGCAACACCGCAACACGCGCTACTTGTTTGCTTTGCGTTGTTCGGGGCGGTCGCCGGCGCCCTCATCCTGGCCGGCCTGCTCGACGGCGCGCTTGCCCAGAGCGGCCCGTTCGGCATGTCGCGCTCGCAGGCACCGGCTCCCGCCATGGGCGGCGTGCTCGGCTGGATCTTCGCCAAGCAGGCCGAATTCTATCGCCAGTTCTCCGGCTTGATCCGCGCGGCCAAAGCCGACGGCAGCGCCGCCTGGAGCCTGATGGGACTCTCATTTCTGTACGGCATCTTTCATGCCGCTGGCCCGGGCCACGGCAAGGCGGTGATCTCCTCTTATCTGGTGGCAAACGAAGAGACCTGGAAGCGCGGCGTCGTGCTGTCTTTTGCTTCTGCGATGGTGCAGGCGCTGGTCGCGGTCGTGGTGGTGGGGATAGCGGCCGCGCTGTTGAATGCGACCGCCACCACCATGACCCGCGCGGTCAACGTGATCGAGATCCTGAGCTACTCGCTCATCATCCTCATCGGCTTGCGGCTCTTATGGGTGAAGGGACGCGCATTCATCGTCGCAACCCAGACGCTCCATCGCCCGGCTCCGCTGGGCGCGGCGGCCACACCGCCAGACCATGCGGCGTGCACGCATCACGGACACGATCATTCTCATCATGATCATGGTTGTGATGGTCACGACCACCATCATCATGATCATCATCATCACTGTCACGAGGACGAAGCTGCGGCCTGGGGGCATGCCCATGCACCCGAGCCCGAGGAGCTTGCGGGTCCCGGCGGATGGAAGCGCGGGCTCTCCGCCGTCGTTGCGGTGGGGCTGAGGCCCTGCTCGGGCGCAATCCTGGTGCTGGTCTTCGCCTTGGCGCAGGGCCTGTTCTGGGCGGGCATCGCCTCGACCTTCGTCATGGGAATGGGAACCGCGGTGACCGTCGCGCTCATCGCTTCCATTGCGGTCGGCGCCAAAGCATGGGCGGAGCGCATCGCGGACAGTCGCGCGGGCTACGGCCTCCTCGCCATGCGCGGCATTGAGGCCGGCGCCGCAGTGGTGATCATAGCCTTCGGCGCGCTCCTGCTGACGGGCTATATCGTCACCGAACGCATGGTCGGAATCTAGCGCGCTTCTGCTGTCATTCCGGGGCGCGGGCAAGTCGGCGATGCCGACTTGCCGGCGAGCCCGGAATCCATAACCCCAGTCAGTAGAGGCTCCTTCGCTTTGGAAACCCCATGGCCTGTGGCTATGGATTCCGGGCTCCTCTCGCTGCGCTCGCGGCTCCGGAAATGACGAGGCAAAATGAAATGGCGGCCCAACGGCTATCGGCCAAATGCTGCATCGTGGGCGGCGGCCCTTGCGGGCTGATGCTCGGCTTTCTGCTGGCGCGCGCCGGGGTCGACGTCATCGTGCTGGAGAAGCACGCCGACTTCCTGCGCGACTTCCGCGGCGACACCATCCACCCCTCGACCCTGGAAGTGATGGCCGAGCTTGGGCTGCTCGACGACTTTCTGAAGCTGCCGCATGAGAAGGCAACCAGCATCGGCGCATTCTTCGGAAACCAGGAATACAAGTTCGCGGACCTCACCCATCTGCCGACCCGCTGCAAGTTCATTGCCTTCATGCCGCAGTGGGATTTTCTGAATTTTCTTGCCGATCGCAGCAAACGCTACCCCACGCTCCACCTGCACATGTGTACGGAGGCCGTCGATCTCATCCAGGAGAACGGGCGGACGGTGGGCGCGCGCGCCACCGCCCCGGATGGCGCGGTCGAGGTGCGCGCCGATCTCACCGTGGCCTGCGATGGCCGTCACTCGACCATGCGCGCGCGCGCCGGGCTTGTGGCCGAAGATCTCGGCGCGCCCATGGACGTGCTCTGGTTTCGCCTGCACAAGAAAGCAGGCGATCCCGGAGAGACCATGGGCCGCTTCGCTCCCGGGCACATGGTCGTTCTGATCGACCGCGGCACGTATTGGCAGTGCGCCTTCGTGATCCCGAAGGGTGCATTCGAGGAGACCCGTCGCGCCGGCCTGCCGGCGTTCCGCGAACAAGTGGCGCGGCTTGTGCCGGGGTTCGCGGACCGGGTCGATGAGATCGCCGACTGGGACCGGGTGAAGCTTCTCACCGTCGCCATCGATCGGCTCCACGAATGGCACCGGCCCGGGCTGCTTTGCATCGGCGATGCGGCGCATGCCATGTCGCCGGTCGGCGGCGTCGGCGTCAATCTGGCGGTGCAGGACGCGGTGGCGGCAGCCAACATCCTTTGGCAGCCGCTCGCATCAGGCACTGTGCGCGATGAGGATCTTGCCAAGGTGCAGAGACGGCGCACCTTTCCGACCCGCGTCACCCAGGGCCTGCAGCTCATCGTTCAGAAGCACGTGATCGGCCGTCTGCTGAGCGAGACGGGGCCGCTCAAGCCGCCACTGCCCCTGCGGCTCACATCGCAATGCGCGCTGCTGCGCCGTCTGCCCGCGCGCTTCATCGGCCTCGGCGTTCGGCCGGAGCACGTGCATACGCCGGACTCATTGAGTAGGGTGGGTTAGCGGCCGATCTCGCCTGCGAGATCGGCTGCGTAACCCACCGCAAGCCGTGCGTCGTGCGCAGGCGGTGGGTTACGCCGCAAATTCGGCTTACAGCCGACTTTGCAGCTAACCCACCCTACTCAAAGTCTTCGGCGCTCAGCTCGATCGGGGTGCCGTGCGGCGTGCGGTCCGCGGCGTGGTCCCAGGCGTGGCGATAGCGCGCGAGGGTCTGCGGATTCGCGATGTCCTTCGCCGCTACGAGACGCTCCAGCGCGTCGAGCCAATGCCGGTAATACGTTTCGCCGGTATCGGGATCGCCCGCCGCCTGCGCACGCTTGATCTCGTCGCCCAGGGTCTGCGCCCACTCGGGCCAGGTGAACAGGCCGCGCTCATGCAGCGCAAGCGCCATGGCGAAGGCTTGCGCTTCCCATGGTTCGCGGAACACAGGGCCTTCGGTGTCGCGCGGAATGCCGGGAACCGATTGGGCAGAGTGCCGCGCAGCGGTGGGCTCGATCTTATTCACAGTTGAAATGCGTTACTCCGCCGTTCCGCCCGCCGCCTCACGCCGGCTCCAGGTAAGGCTCGAACGCATCGATCGAGACCTTGATGGTTGGATCGGCATCCGCACCCCAGAGCTCACGCCCCTCGAACACGACGGTGTAGAGCCACTGCGGATCGTCCCCTTTGTCGGTGGCCACCGAATCGGGAAAGGCGTGACAACCGTGCACCAGCTCGACCACGCCGAGCCGCCCGCGCGCATAGCGCGGCAGCCGCGTATGCGAAGGCGGATGAATGTTGCGGGTACGCACGCGGTCGCCCGGCTTGAACCGCGCGGCCGCCCGCGCCTGCCGGTAGAACGAGCCGCGCGTCATCGCCTCCCGGAAATTGTCCGCGCTGAGCTTGCGCTTGAGCGGCTTGCCCGCGTGCTGCGCATGGCCGGCGGCAATTTCGCCGGCATCGGCGAACCCGCGCTCGATCAGGTTGCGCTCCATCGCCAGCTCCCAGCGCTGGTAATAGGACGCCGTGAGGTATACCTGCGCCGGCAGTCGTTCCTGTGCCGAACGCGACATGTCGATGTGCCACGCGCCGGCGTAGGACATGGCGCGCTGCATCGCGAGCACACGCCCCTCCCACGGCTCGTGGAATGGCGGCTCGTCGGGCTCGGCTACGACTTTCCCGAAGCCGTCCATGCCGCCCATGTCGTGGATCCCATCCATCAGGCGATCTCCTCAGGCCGCTTGGGCAATCCGGTCCCGATCATGCAATCGCGCGTGACGAGCTGCGCGAGGCGCTCCTCGCTCCAGCCCTCGGTGCCTTGCGGCCGCATGGGCAGCACCAGGAAGCGCGTCTCCGCGGTCGAATCCCACACCCGGACCTGGGTCTCTTCCGGAAGCTTGACGCCAAAGTCGGCGAGCACGCCGCGCGGGTTCTTGACCGCGCGCGAACGGTACGGAGCAGACTTGTACCAGATCGGCGGCAAACCGAGCACCTCCCAGGGATAACAGGAGCACAGCGTGCACACGATGATGTTATGGACTTGCGGCGTATTCTCGACCGCGACCAGGTGGTCGCCGACCCGGCTCTCGTGGCCCATGCCGCGCACCGCCTTCGATGCATCATCCACCAGCGCCTGCTTGAACGCGGGCTGGTTCCAGGCCCTGGCAATGACGCGCGCGCCGTTGTGGGGGCCGATCTTTGTTTCGTAGGCCTCGATGATGCGGTCGAGCGCCGCGGGATCGATATAGCCCTTCTCCGTGAGGACGGTTTCCAGCGCGCGGACGCGCAACTGCATCTCGGAGAGCTCGGAGCCGTGCTTGTGCTGATCTTCGTGTGCGGCCATGGAGTTAGCGCCTTCAGCGGATTGTGCGATGATGCAGGCTCGGTCAGGGCTTTCGATTGGAGCCCCGACCCGCGGATACTTGCCAATATAAATATTCCCGCCACGGGAGCAAAGTCGAGGACGCTGCGGCGCATGGTTGCCAGTCCGGATACTTCTTCGTCACACTGGAAACCGGTGACCCGCTTTCTCACGAGCACGGCTGCATATATCGACCGGCTGATCGCGGCCATCGGGCGCGCGGTGACCTGGCTCGCGCTCTTTCTCGTCCTGGTGCAGTTTGCCGTGGTGCTCCTGCGCTATGCGTTCGGGATCGGCTCCATCTGGCTCTCGGAGTCCATCATCTACGCCCATGCCGCGCTGTTCCTGCTGGTCGCGGCGTGGACGCTGCAATGCAACGGGCATGCGCGTGTGGACGTGTTCTATGCTGAGGCTTCCGGGCGGAAGAAGGCGATGGTCGATCTTGCGGGTTCGCTGCTTTTGCTGCTGCCGTTCATGATAATGATCCTGTGGTACGCGCTGCCCTACGTGGCTCGCTCCTGGTCGATCCTGGAGCGCTCGCGCGAAACGAGCGGGCTTCCGTTTGTCTATCTGCTCAAGACGCTGATCCCGCTGTTCGCGGTGCTGATGGCGCTGCAGGGCCTCTCCCAGGCGATACGCTCGGGCTTGCTGATATCCCATGCGCCCCGCTCGCCGTCGCAACGAGCGGGTCGAGCACCGCAAAGCATCCGTCATGGCTGAGCCCACAGACGCTTTCCCGGATCTGCTCTGATCGCCATGGGTGGCGCCGAAATTCTGGCCGTGGCCATGGTCGTCGCGGTCTGCTGCGTGCTGTTCGCCGGCTATCCCGTGGCGCTCACGCTGGGCGGCGTGTCGTTCGCATTCGCGGTCGCCGGCCGGCTCGCCGGCGTGGTGGACTTTGCGCTCCTTGGCGCCCTGCCCCAGCGCATTTTCGGGGTGATGACCAACGAGGTGCTGATCGCCATCCCGCTCTTCATCTTCATGGGCGTGATGCTGGAACGCTCGCAGATCGCGGAGGACCTGCTGGAGACCATGGGCCGGCTGTTCGGCGCGCTGCCGGGCGGGCTCGGCATCTCGGTCCTGCTCGTGGGCACGCTCCTGGCAGCAGCCAAGGGCGTGGTCGGCGCGACCACCGTCACCATCGGCCTCATCATGCTGCCGACCATGCTCCGGCACGGCTATGATCCGCGTCTCGCGTCCGGCACGGTGGCTGCAACGGCGACACTCGCGCAGATCTTCCCGCCGGCGACCGTGCTGGTGCTGCTCGGCGACCAGATGAGCAACGCGTACCAGGCCGCCCAGCTCGCGCAAGGCATCTACGCACCCCAGTCGGTGACGGTGAGCGATCTCTTCGCCGGCGCCATCATTCCCGGGCTCGCGCTGGTAGGGCTCTATCTCATTTATCTCATCGGCGTAGCCGTCTTTCGCCCGAAGGCATCGCCCGCGCTGCCGCCCGTACACGAGGCTGGAGGGGGACTGGCCATTGCATGGCGCTTGCTGAAGGCGTTGATCGCTCCCGTCCTGCTCATTGTCGCGGTTATCGGCTCGATCCTCGTGGGGATCGCCACCCCAACCGAAGCGGCCTCGGTGGGCGCCGTGGGCGCTATCGTGCTTGCCGCCTTGAAGCTCGGCCCCACGCGATTTCGTGCCGTGCTCGCTCCGGTCATGACCCGCACCGCCCAGGTCACCAGCATGATCTTCCTCATCCTGATCGGAGCCACCCTGTTCAGCCTGGTGTTTCGCGCGCTCGGCGGCGACGACATGGTCCAGCGAGGGTTGACCGATCTGCCGGGCGGGGCCGCCGGAGCGACGCTGGTCGTTATGATCGCTGTCTTTCTCCTCGGTTTCGTGATGGATGCGTTCGAGATCATATTCGTCGTGGTGCCGATAGTGGCGCCGGCGCTCCTGGCGATGCCGGGGATCGATCCGGTCTGGCTCGCCGTCATGCTCGCCCTTAACCTGCAGACCTCCTACATGCATCCCCCCCTCGGGCCCACGCTGTTCTTTCTGCGCGGGGTGGCCCCGCCCGAGATCACCACCACGCACATTTACGTCGGGATTATTCCGTTCGTGCTGATTCAGCTCTGCGCGCTGGCCGTATTATGGTTCGTTCCGGAACTCGCGACCTGGCTGCCGCACAAGCTGTATGGAGGATGAGCGTAAGCCATGAGCGCAGCCGAGCTGTTCGATCTTACCGGCCGGGTCGCCCTCGTCACGGGCGCTTCGAGCGGCGTCGGCGTACGCCTTGCGCAAGTCCTGGCAAGGGGCGGTGCGTCGGTCGTTCTGGTAGCGCGGCGCGCCGACCGGCTGGCGGCGGTGAAGGCGCAGATCGAGCAGGCCGGCGGCCACGCCATTGCGCTCGCCGCTGACGTGCTCGATCGCCGCGCCATGATGGCTGCCTATGACCAGGCCGAATCAGTGTTCGGCTGCGTCACCGTTCTCGTCAACAATGCCGGCATTGCCCACACCCATCGCGCGGTCGATCTGCCGGAAGAGGAGTGGCGGCGCGTCATCGCAACCAATCTCGATGCGGTCTTCTTCTGGGCGCAGGAGGCGGCGCGCCGCATGCTCGCAGCCGGCAAGGGCGGCGCTATCATCAACATCGCCTCGGTGCTCGGTTTTGGGGTCGCCAAGGGCACGGTGGCCTACGCGGTAGCGAAATCAGGAGTCATCCAGCTCACCAAGGCTCTCGGGCTCGAGCTCGCCTTCAAGGGCATCTGCGTCAATGCCATTGCCCCGGGCTGGATCGTGACCGACATCAACCGCGATTACCTCACCAGCGAAGCGGGCGCGGGGATCAAGCGCGAGATCCCGGTGGGACGCTTCGGCGAGGAGCGCGATCTCGACGGCGCGCTCCTTCTGCTGGCCTCGGACGCGGGCCGCTTTATTGCCGGCACAACGATTGTCGTCGATGGCGGACAGATGGTCGCGCTGCGCGGCTGATAGGCTTAGCTACGCGGCTCCTCGGGTGCTGCGAGAATAAGGGTCCAGAATACCTTGTACTTCGACTTGGGCGCATGGACCGCCGCAATGCCCATGCGGGTTGCGCCCTGCAACAACATGTTCGCCCGATGCGGGGGAGAATCGCGCCAGCCCGAGAACGCTTCCGCCAGCGTGTGATAACCCGCGCTGATGTTCTCGGCGGCGGCCTTGGCGCGGTAGCCTTGCGCCTTGAGCCGTTCATTGAAGCTGCGAACGGCGTTGTGATCGAGCTTGTCCCGGCCGGCCATGGCCTGCGCCTGCGCTTCGGCCAGTTTCATCAGCTCGGGGTCGACGCTAACCGTGCCGAGACCGTTGTTGGCGCGATAACCCGAGATCATGGACGCGGCAGTGGCAGCATCGAGCTGCGCGCCCTGCTCCGCCATGCTGCGGTAAAAGCTTGGCTCCTCCACCACTGGACTGCCGCTGCAGGCGATCAGGAATGCGGGCAGCGCAAACGGAATGAGGCGCAGCCAGTGCCGCGCCAACGGCCGACGATCGTTCATCGCTCAGATATCGTCCACCGCGCGCGCAACGGGCAAGCCATACCGATGCAAATCCGGGCCATGTACGTCGAGCCACACCTTCGCACGCTCGTAATTGGGATAAACACGTTTCACCAGCCGCCAAAACCGCGGAGAATGATTGAGCTCGATGAGGTGACACACCTCATGCGCGGCAAGGTAGTCGAGGACGTACGATGGAGCGAGGACAAGCCGCCAGGAGAAGGACAGCACCCCCGTATTCGAGCACGAGCCCCATCGGCTGGATTGGTCTCGCACTGAAATGCGCCGGATGGATACCCCGAGCTCGGCGGCATAGCGCCGGCTCGCCGCCTGCAAGTCGCGCGCAGCCTCGCGTTTGAGAAAATCATTGATGCGCCGATTGAGGTGCGCCGCCTCTCCCGCGACGCACAGGAGCCGGTCGCCACCATTTGAAGTCTCCGTCCAGGCCGTGCCCCGTTCGCCGCGACGGTGCACGATTCGATGCGGCGCACCGCGCAGGGGTACGTCCGTTCCATGTGCAAAAGGGGCTGCCTCCGGCAGCCGCTTCAAGCGCGCCGCGATCCAACCGCCATGTTTCTGGGCAAATTCTTTCGCTTCACCGAGGTTGCCGCGCGGCGGCATGGTGAGAACCACTTCGCGCGACGCCGCATCGATGCGCAAGGTGTATCGTCGCGCTTGGCGGTGGCGGCGCAGGCGCACGAGATAGATCGCTTTCTCGAACACGATCTGAACGACCGAAGGCTCGCTCGGCCGTCGATACAGCAATGCACGCAGCGACATGGGTTCCGATCCCGTCTGGGAACCTCCCAGCGCGCAAATACTGCCATAGCCGCGTACACCCACAGCAGCACACCGGAGAAAAAAGGTTTACCCACCATATGCTGAAACATGGCCGGGCAAGAACCCAATATGTGGTAGCCATTTGTCCATCCCAGGATGTCAGCTCTCCAGCTGCCGCCCGCCGCGCTCGGTCCATGCCGGGCAACGCGCGGCTCATGCATGAATTCGCTCGCAGTTTCAGGGCGTTAACGGACGGAGCCGGAAACTCAATGTGACGAATCAGCTGGAAATCGCGGTAGAATGGGGCTCCGGACCATTTCCAGGAAGCAAGGCGGCCCCGCGAATTTACCAGCTTTGGGCGGAGGAGTGCTCGACGACTGAGGGCGAAGGTCCAGCCCCGTTGCTACTGGAGGCCGGCGTCTTCCCGCCCGAGGGGGATCTGCGGGTGCCGCGTGCGCCCCTGCTGTTATTCGAGAGCACGAAATCGGAAATGCGCGGGACGATTTCGGAGCGGAACCGGGTTCCGTTGAAAACCCCGTAGTGCCCGACAGCCGGCTGTAGCCAGTGTGCCTTGCGCTCTGCGGGTATGTTGCAGCAGAGCCGGTGCGCCGCTTCGGTCTGGCCGACGCCGGAGATGTCGTCGTTCTCCCCCTCTATGGTGAATAGGGCTACGCGGCGGATCTCGGCCGGGTCAACGCGCTCCCCGCGATGAGTCATCTCGCCCTTGGGCAGGGCATGACGCACGAATACCGTCTCCACGGTTTGCAGGTAGAACTCGGCAGCGAGGTCCATGACCGCGAGGTACTCATCGTAGAACTCGCGGTGTTTCTGCGCGGAGTCCCCATCGCCATGAACGAGATGGAGGAATAGCTTGCGGTGGGCCTCGATGTGCCGGTCGAGATTCATGCTCATGAAGCCGTGCAGCTGCAGAAACCCCGGATAGACATCGCGCATGAAGCCGGGATTCGGAAACGGCACCTTGGTGATGACATGGCGGCGAAACCAATCGGTGCCCCGCCTTTGCGCGAGAGTGTTCACGGCCGTGGGGTTCACGCGCGTATCGATGGGCCCGCCCATGAGGACCATCGAATGCGGCACATAGGGATCGCCATTCGCCTCCATGCGTGCCACGGCCGCAAGCACGGGTACCGAAGGCTGGCAGACCGCGAGCACATGGGTGTCCCCGCCGAGGAAATGCAGGATGGAGATGATGTAGTCGACGTAGTCGTCGAGATCGAAACGGCCCTCGGTTACCGGGACCATGCGGGCATCGATCCATTCGGTAATGTAGACGTCATGGTTGGGGAGGAAGCCTTCGACCGTCCCCCGCAAGAGCGTCGGATAGTGGCCCGACATCGGCGCCACGATGAGAAGGCATGGCTGCGGACGCCGCGGCGCATGCTGAAAGGTTCGCTCGAAATGCACCAAGCGGCAAAATGGCCGCTCCCAAACCGTCGCGTGACGGACCGGAATGCGCTCGCCACTAATTGTAGTCGAGTTGATGTTCCAGTCCGGCTTGCCGTACCGCCGCGTGGAGCGCTCGAACAACTCCATGCCAGCGGAGACCGTTCTGCCGTAAGCCGTATAGGACAGCGGATTGGCCGGATTCTTGAAAAACAGCCGCGCTGCATCGGCCCAGGCGCGAGCAGGATTGA
>DASXIG010000617.1:0-3688 GCA_036498105.1 Xanthobacteraceae bacterium
CGCTGCCGGACCTCTTCACTGGACAGCGCCGCATTGAGCGCCCGGTTCAGTGCCTGCGTCACTGCGCGCGGTGTCGCCGCGGGAGCGGCAAGTCCCCAGCGCAACGGTATTTCGTAACCCTCGAGTCCTTCCTCGGCGAGCGTGGGGACCGAGGGAATGAGAGGCGACCGGCTGCCGCCCGTGACCGCAAGCGCGCGCATGCTTCCGGCCGTGACGTAGGCGTGGGCGTTGGGAACGGCGCTGATGAGCAGGCCAATGTGGCCACCGAGTAGATCGTTCAGCGCCGGGCTTGCGCCCTTGTACGGGACATGGGTGAGCTTCATGCCGGTGCGCTTGGCAAGAAGCTCCATGGTCAGATGATTGAGCGTGCCGGAACCGGGAGACCCATAGGCAATCGGTGTTGTCGTTTGCCTGCCGATCGCGATCAGCTCCCGGAGCGTGCGGGCGGGGAAGCTCGGATGCACCGCAATCACATTGGGCGTCGCAGCAATCAGCCCGATCGGCTCGAAGTCTCTGCGTGGGTCATAGCCCAGATTTCCAGACAGGCTGGGGGCGATTGCAAGCGTCGCGTTTGTCGCCAAGAGAATGGTGTAGCCGTCGGGTGCGGCCTTGGCCGCGGCGCGCGTGCCGACGGTACCGCCGGCCCCGGGTCGATTCTCGATGATGAGCTCCTGCCCGAGCGTTTCGCTCATCTTGTCGGCCACGCTGCGGGCCGCCGTGCTCGAGCTGCCGCCGGGAGTGAACGGAACGATAAGAGTGATGGGACGGCTCGGATAGCTCTCCGCCATGGCGGCGTACGGCGCGAGCAGGAGGAGGGCGATATAAAAGATCGGTCTCAGCATCTGGGTTTGGTCAGATATAGCCTACATCGCCAAGCGCGGTCATTGCCGGGCTTGCCTGATTGCTCGTCACTCGTGCTTCGGGATGCCGGCCTTTTCGATCACCGCCGTCCATTTGGCGATGTCGCGCTTCATGCGCTCCGTCATTGCCTCGGGCGTGCTCGCACGCATTTCCATGCCGACCTTGCTTGCCTTCTGCTGCACTTCCTGCCGCGGAAGAACCTCGTTGATGGCGCGCGTCAGGACCTCGATCACCGGCTTGGGCGTGGCGGCAGGGGCCGAGATGCCGTTCCAGCTCACGACTTCGAAGCTTTGGATCCCGCTCTCCTCTGTTGTGGGCACATCAGGCAGGTAGGGCGTGCGCTGCGGCCCGGTGGACGCAAGCACGCGGACCTTATGGTCGGCGATCAGCCCCTGCATGGCGGCATAGAACTCGAACGCCACATCGACATCGCCGCGCAGGAGCGCCGTCGCCATGTCCGGGGACGTGCGGAAGGGCACGATGGTCGCCGCAACTCCGGTTTCGCTTCTGAACAGCTCGGCGGCAAGGTTCTGGGTGCTGCCGGGGTTTGTGGTGGCGATGTTCATGCGACCCGGGTTCGCGCGCGCTGTCGTCACGATGTCCTGCACCGAGCCAAGCGGTGAGCTTGCCCTGGTCACGATCAGGAGATCGAAAAAAGACACGGTGGAGATGGAAGCGAAATCGGCGCGGATGTCGTACGGCAGCGATTTGAACAGGCCGGCGCTGATCGCATTGTTGTTCCCGGTCATCAGGAGCGTATAGCCGTCGGGCGCTGCCGACGCGCCCGCTTTCGCGGCGACGATGCCGCCAGCCCCGGGGCGGTTCTCGACTACGAAGGGCCGTTTCAGATGGCCGGTCAGCTGGTCGGCGAGGATGCGCATGCCGGTGTCCGCCACGCCACCCGCGCCGTACGGGACGATCAGCTGGACCGAACGATTGGGATAGCTGGCCTGCGCGACAGCCGGCCTGCTCAGAGCAACGGCCGAGACGAGCGCGACGAAGGCAATGAACGTTGGTTGCACACGCGCGCCGTCATGCGCGAGCTTGACCCGCGCATCCATCCTCTTCGCAAAAAAGAAACTGATGAAAGCAGACAGGCTATCGGCTAACTCCCAAATCAATTTGGCGGTGGCACTGAGATAAGAAATATACCGCCTCATTGGGTAATCTCGTCACTGCAAATCGCGGCCATGGACCGGCTCCTAGAATCTTTCGGAGAAGATGGATGCGCGGGGCAAGCCCGCACATGACGGAGTTATAACCAGCTATCATGCCGCGGCTATGGGCAATGGTATGGCGCCCGATGCCGGCCCCAGCGGCAGAAGGACCGCGAAGAAAGCGGGAATGGCAAGAAGATAGGCCCCGCCCGCGATCATCAGCACGGCGTTGAGCCCGAACGAGGTCGCGATAATGGGCACCATGGCCGCTCCGATCACCGAGAAACAGCCATTGATGCCCCATGCCCACAAGAACATATGGTCCTTGCCCAGACGCGCCAGCGACGTCATCGCGGTCGGCATGGGAAAGCCCATCAGGAAGGCGGGCGGGAAGATGAGCGCGAAAGAGAACACCAGACGGAGAGGGTAGGGGAGGGCGCCGATGAGATCGAGCACGCCGTCGAGAAACAGGCCGTAGCCGATCAGCATGCCGGCAATACCCACGAAAACTACCGGCATGATGCTCCGCGCCCGATCGAGATAGCGTTCCGAAACAAAAGCGCCGAGGCCGGAAAACACCAGCATGCCGGTGATCAGGACCGATGCCGAGACCGTCGCGTTGCTCAGCGCCAGCATGAAGTCCGAGATCAATCCGACCTCCACCATGATGTAGCCCGCGCCCAGGCAGGCGAAATAAACGATGGTGCGGAACTTGCCGGGGTTGCGGCTGAAGACGGTGCGCCAGCCGAAGATCACCGGGATCGCAACGAGCGACAGGGCGGCAAGGCAGGCAATGGCGAGGGTCGCCCACAGCAAGAGATAGCCCCACTCGTCCTGCAGGAGCTCGAGCCGGTCGATCGCGCGCGGAAGGTCGCCCGGCTTCACATAGGCCGCAAAATACGGACGCTTGTTGGTGAGCGGCCGGGTGTCGAAGACGTAGCGTTCCGCGACGTCGCTCCAATCGCCGTGCACGAGACGTTGCCAGGCGAGCTGGCCCATGATGGTTGCGGGCAGTGCTGTGCCTGAATGCTCGCTGCCTGATTCATCGTCGCCCGGCGGGGGCTCCGGCGATCGCGGCGGCTCCTGCGGATGGCCATCCTTCGGGCCGGTCTCGGAGGCAGCATCGGAAAAAATCTGGTTGTTATAGCCGTCCAGCACCTTCTCGCTTTGCGCGTCATCGTATGGGAAGCCTGGAAAATAAATCTCGTCGAACGACATGGCGCGCGTATGCTCGCGCAGCTTCGCGATCTCATCGGCGGAAAAGCCGCCGCGCTTGTACAGGACGGTCGCAGTCGACAAATAGCTCGCAGCGACAAAGAAGCGATTGGCGATGTCGCCCGCGTCCGCTTCGCGTGCCGCCGCGGCCATGGTGGTGTAAAGCTTGAGCACCGATTTCGGCGGCTCCTCCTTGTTCCAGAGCGTCACCGAAAGCACGCCGCCGGGCTTGAGCGCGCGCATGTAGCTCGCCATGGCTTCGCGCGAATAGGAGAATTTCTCCACGATAACGAAGCCGCCGGGGCTGGAAAGGCCGGCGGAGTCGGCAAGACTCAGATCGATAATGTCGTAACGCTCCAGGGCGTGCGCGAGATAAAGCCGGCCGTCATGATCGATCACCCGCACTTTGGGGTTGTTGAGCACGTCGCCGGTGAAGTCGCGCAGGCCTTGGTCGG
>DASXIG010000618.1:0-1839 GCA_036498105.1 Xanthobacteraceae bacterium
CATCGCCGCGCGGTTCTTGGCGAGAAAGGATTGCCGCGCGGTCCAGGACAACAGCTGCGTCACTCCGACCACGTCGCGGTTGTAGAACAGTGGACGTGCGATGCGCCGCAATTCCGGATCCACGGCAAACGGCAGCACGACGGGAATGAGATCCACTTTGCGGTCGGCCAGCATGGCCCGCATGGTCGGAAGCGGAGCTTCCACCATGGTGTAATCGCGCCGATCCTCCAGGCCATGCCGTCGCAGCATGGTGCGGATGGCCACGTCGACGGCAGCGCCCGCCGCCACGGTCGCGACCACCTTTCCCTTCAGATCCTCGATTTGTTTGATCTGGCTGTCGGCGAGGACCATGTATTCCTGTGAGTAGTAGCCCTCCACCCCATCCTGCAGCTCGTCCGCAATCACCCGCAGGTCCTGCAACCCCGCGTTCTGGATCGCGATCGGGATGGTGGAGAATGCAAGATTGGCGATCTCCAGCTCGTTGTTTGCGAGCGCGGTGATCATCTGCGGCGTGCCCACGTAGCGCACCGGCTCCAAGGTGTAGGAAATCCCCAGATGACGGGCGAGCTCCTTCTTCTCCAGCAGCATGGGCGCCCAGTTGGTGACCGGCGCGATCCAGGACACGCGTATGTTCACCGGCTCTGCGGCGCCCGCCGCTCCGGCCGCGAGCGCGATGCACATAATGCCGAGCAGGAGCCTTAGATACGACATGATTTGCTTCCGGCGGGTCGTTTGTGCCCTCGGGACACACTGGTTTATCTTAGCACGATGAGGCCCATGAAAAAGGTGACTCAAACATCATGATCGGCAACGCTCGGATCGCTTCTTCGGGCTTGAAACAGGCCGGGCGGAAGCTACGATCGTAGAGTCAATGAGAGGCGAAGATTGCGATGAGCACCCAGGCGGCATTGTCGGATACGGGCCCTTTCATGTTTGATCCTGCCGCGGAACGCATGCCGCGCGAGGCGCTGGTCGCGCTTCAGACGACCCGGCTCAAGCGGACTCTTCAACGCGCCTATGCCGATGTGCCGCACTATCGCAAGAGATGGCAATCCGAAAAAGTTACCCCCGATGCCTTCAAATCGATTGCGGACATCACACGGTTCCCGTTCACGACCAAAGCGGATCTGCGCGACAATTATCCGTTCGGCATGTTTGCCGTGCCGCGGGAGAAGCTGCTCCGGCTGCACGCGTCCTCCGGAACGACGGGCAAGCCCACAGTCGTCGGCTACACCAGAGAGGACCTCGATTGCTGGACGGACCTGATGGCCCGTTCGTTCGCCTGCCTCGGAATGCTGCCCGGCGACATCGTCCACAACGCCTATGGCTATGGCCTTTTCACCGGCGGCCTCGGCGTCCACTACGGAGCGGAGCGGCTCGGCTGTACGGTCGTGCCGGTGTCGGGCGGCATGACCGAGCGCCAGGTGACGTTGCTCAGCGACTTCGGCGCAACCGTGCTGTGTGCAACCCCATCCTACGCGCTCAACATCGCGGAAGTCGCAACGAGCATGGGTGTCGATTTCCGGCAATCCCAGCTGCGCGTGGGCGTATTCGGCGCCGAGCCGTGGAGTGATTCCGTGCGCCGCGAGCTCGAGGCCTGCTTCGGCATCAAAGCGATGGACCTCTATGGGCTATCGGAAGTCCTCGGGCCGGGCGTCGCGCCCGAGTGCCACGTAGCGCAGGCGGGACTGCATGGCTGGGAGGATCATTTCCTGTTCGAGGTGATCGATCCTGAGAGCTTGCAGCCGCTGCCCATGGGCCAAAGCGGCGAGCTGGTCATCACGACCTTGACCAAAGCCGCGCTCCCGATGATCCGCTATCGCACGCGCGATATCACCC
>DASXIG010000619.1:0-3795 GCA_036498105.1 Xanthobacteraceae bacterium
ACCTCGGCAATTGCGTCGATCAACGCAGGCGTACTGAAATGGCCGGAGGTGGTGAGAAAGAAATTGGCACGGAAATAGTCGGCCACCGGTTTCTCGGCGGCATATTTGTGAGGAGCTTTCATCCAATTGTTTCTGTTGTCGATGCGCCACAGATAAAATGGCAATCCCTCTCCCAGGTGCCCGAGGATGATCTTCAAGTGGGGAAATTCGTCGAATAATCCGCTGCCGATCAGCCGCAGCGCATGCAGCGAAGTATCCGCGGCAAAGGTCCAGGTCGGCCCGAACAGCCAGGCATGACCCTCGTAGAGGGGCATCAGGCTCGGCAAGGGCGGCCGGGGATGCAGATAGAAAGGAACGTCGAGGCTCGCAACGGTGTTCCAGAATGGGCGATACTGCGGCAGGTCATAGTGAATGGGTGAGCCAGAAGCTGGCGCCTGCGAGTAGCCGTTCACCAGTGCCCCTCTGAATCCGAGCGCGCGCACGCAGCGTTCCAGCTCCTGCGCCGCGAGAGCGGGATCCTGCATGGGGAGTGCCGCCACGCCTGCAAACCGGTCTGGACGCTTCGCGATTTCCTGCGCCAGCGCATCATTGGCCTGTCTCGCCACCTCTGCGGCTCGTTTTGCATCGGCAATACCTTGGATAGCCGGCGCGTTGAGCGAAACGATCATGATCTCGATGCCGCTCTCGTCCATCAAGCGGAGACGCTGGTCGTGGAAATCCAGCAAGCGATGGCGAAGCTCGGGCCACACATGCGCCCCGAAAGGTTGAGAATCCCCGAGCGTCGCCTCGATCGCGAAATGATCCTCCAGCGTGACCTTCCCTTGCATGTGTCAAGCAATCTTGGCCCAGCCGGCCGGCGGCTTCTTGCCGGGGTGCAGGGCGCCACACTGCTTGCAGGTGCGCGCGGCGGTGTCCGCGTAGAAGGTGTCGTACAGCGGCGGCAGATCCTTCACCAGGTGCTGCACCCTCGCTTCGATCCTGTGAACGAGCGCTCCGCACTCGAAGCAATACCACTCGAACCCATCAACGTCGTTGGGGCGCGCAGCTTCCACCACGAGACCGATCGAGTCCGGCGGCCGTTGCGGGGAATGGCGCACATGCGCCGGCAGCAGAAACACCTCCCCCTCGCGGATAGGGACGTCATAGAACTCCCCTTTCTCCACCAGCTTGAGCACCATGTTGCCCCTGAGCTGATAGAAGAATTCTTCTACAGGGTCATCGTGATAGTCGGTGCGCTCGTTGGGGCCGCCGACGACCTGCACGGTCATTTCGCCGTCCTCGAAAACTTTCTTGTTGCCGACCGGCGGTTTGAGGAGATGCCTGTTCGCTTCGATCCAGCTCTGGAAGTTGAATGCATGAAGCCTTCCGCTCGCTGCCTTTGTCATTGGCATGGCACGCTCCTGATTCCCATTCGAACACTCTTGCCGCTTTTCAGACCGCGAGCAAGATGCGAGATTGATCTCTGCTATTCCCGCATCTTGCACCAACCCGGCGCACTTAAAGCCTGGGTGTCACTGCGGCGCCGCCTCCGGCGTCCAGTTGCGGCGCCGGCGTGCCAGCCGGTTTTCGGTTGTCTCGCCTTCAAAATCGGCCGCTGTCTCGATCAGCTGAGATCGGTCTGTGTTTTCGAACGTGTTGACGTTGAATACGCCATAACGCCTTCCCTCGATCGCGCAAGTGACAGCGGGAATCACTCCGCAAGTGGCGCAAACATGAAAGTCAGCGGTTTTGGTTCCGAATTGATAGCGCGTCACGCGCGAATCGTCGGCAATATCCAGAACGAAGCGGCCATCCGGATGCGAGGTCCAGGCGGCCCTATGCTTTGTGCAAAGGCCGCAGCCGCACGCACGCGCCGGAATGGCCGCTCCGGCCTCGGGCCAATCGAGGGTGACTCGAATATTTCCACAATGACAGCTGGCGTTGATTCGCACTGTCCAACCCCGTCCTATTACGGACCGGGCCGAACCGCCTGCGTCCTCTGACCGAAGCCTTTTGCCCAGCGCTTGGCGTGCCAGACGGCAATGGCAATGCATCCGGACACCGCAGCCGTGACCAGCGGCTCCGCCCATTGCGGCGGGAAGTGCGACGGGTGCGCAAAAATATCGCCGATGAACGTCGCTACCGCGCTGATCGTCACCTGCCGGCTGAGGCTGTCTACCTTGCGGTCCATCTGCGCAAGCAGCGCGACGGTAACCGCCGCGCCGACAATGCCGCAAATTGAGGCGAGGCGCAGGTGCTCAAAGTTGAACGCGGCGAGAATGTTGCCGCGCGCCATCACAAGAAAGCAGGCCAGCCACGCCCCCGCGAACTTTTCAATGGCAGGGCGGGCAAGCCCGCCCGCGCGTTGATCGAGTGCATCAAGGACGCTCAATTTGAGGCTTGGCATTGGCCGGCCCTTTCTTTTTTGCTGCGCTGCCTCGACTGTACGCCGCGCGACATACGCACCAGAACAGACTAATGAGTTTCCGTCTCACAGGCCATCAATTCCAGGTGAATCTGATCAGTTCACGGTGATATTGCGCTGCCTGATGAGCTCTCTCCAGATCGCTGTTTCGCGCCGGATTCGGTCCGCAAACATCTCAGGGGGTTCGATCTTTACGCTGAGGCCCTGAATTTCCAGCTTTTGCCGCACTTCCCCCGATGCGAGGATTTCGCTGGTCACGGCAAAGATCGCATTGATCACAGGTGCTGGGGTAGCGCGCGGGGCGAGCAGACCGTACCACGAGGTGACGTCGATTCCGGCGACGCCCGCCTCGGCCAAGGTTGGAATCTCCGGCGCGAGCGGAGTGCGTTCCGCCGTCGTGAGTGCCAATGGGACTGCCTTTGCGTCTTTGAGCGCCGGCAGGACGACCGGAAGATTGCTGACGAGAACGTCGATGTGCCCACCCAGCAAATCAGTGAGCGCGGGGGCCATGCCACGGTACGGCACGTGGGTGATGTTGAGGCCGGTTTTTTGTTTGAACAATTCCATTGCCAGATGGAGCTGGCTGCCGACGCCCGGCGAGCCGTAGGTCATCGGTCTCTGCCGGGCCTTCCCGATCAGCTCGGGAATCGTTTTGACCCCGAGGCTCGGTCCGACAACGAGCAGATTCGCCGCGGTGCCGAGAATGGCAATGGGAGCAAAGTCGCGTTGCACATCGAAGGTGAGGTTTGGAAACAGCGTCGGATTGATTGTGAGATTCCCCGCGGGAACGATGAGCAAGATGGTGCCATCCGCCGGCGCCCGCCGGACCGCATCGATGCCGATATTGCCCGCGCCTCCCGCCCGATTCTCAACGGTGACTGCGTATCCCGAACGCGCCTGGTAACCCTCCATCAGCAGGCGCGCAAAGACATCAACCGCCCCGCCTGCCGCAAGCGGCGAAATCAATGTCATTGCATGTTTAGGGAAGTCCGCAGGCTCACTCGACTGCGCTACTGCCCATCCCGAGGACATCGGCGATGCCACGAGCACGTAAACGCCGCAGGTGACCGATGCAAGCTTCATCCGAAGCTTCAGGTTGCGGAAATTACCAGCGCGCATGACAGGCGCCCATCGGTTGGAATTGCTTCAATGTGCGGCATTTGAATTCACCCGAACAAAGGATGCTCCCCCTAGGTTCCGCCGCGGGTGCGACATGCCTGAGGAGAATCTCGTGATCAAACCTGTTCTGTATTTCATTCGCGACGAAACCGGAGCGACCGCTATCGAATATGGACTCATTGCCGCCGGCATCTCGGTCGCCATTATCGTGGCCGTGACAAGCCTGGGCTCAAGCCTCAACACGACGTTTACCAGTGTCCAGACCGCCCTCA
>DASXIG010000620.1:0-2200 GCA_036498105.1 Xanthobacteraceae bacterium
GCTCGGCCAGGGGTGAAGGATGATCGGTTTTGGAAGCCAGTCGTCCGCCAGCTGCGTCATCCGTGCCCACGTCATCTGATCCTTCTGGCTGCGCCGCCGCAGCGTGCGTCGCCAGAGATCGAGCACATGGTGCCGGAACACATCCAGTGCCAGCGCATTGGTTGGCACTGCGTGGTAATTGAAGTAGCCGCGAACGACGTACCACAGCCATTTTCCCTGTTTGGGAATTGGCTGATGCATGCGCCGCCACATCTCCTCTTTGATCATCTTGAGCTTCGCCCGCATGCGGTCCGGCCGGGTCTTCCTTTGGATCTGGAATTTACCCGCCCGAGTCTTGCCGCAGATGAAGGTGAAGCCCAGGAAGTTGAAGGTCTCTGGCTTGCCGAGCCCGCGTCGCTGGCGGCGCTCTGCCGCAAAGCGTCCGAACTCGATCAACCGGGTCTTCTCGGGGTGCAGTGTCAGCGCGAACTTCTGTAACCGCTCACGCATCTCGTCCAGGAAGCGGCAGGCATCGCTCTCGTGCTGGAAGCCGACGATGAAATCGTCGGCGTAGCGCACGATGATCATATCGCCCGTAGCCTGGCGCTGTCGCCAGCGCACGGCCCATAGATCGAGGACATAGTGCAGGTAGATATTGGCAAGGAGCGGAGAGATCACCGCACCCTGCCCTGTCCCCCTGTCACTGACGGTCACGATCCCATCTTCCATGACGCCCGCCTTGAGCCATTTGCGGATCAGGCGAATGATGCGCCGGTCGCCGATCCGATGCTCCACGAACCGGATGAGCCATTCCTGGTTCACCGTGTCGAAGAACGATTGGATGTCGGCGTCCAGTATGAAGCTCACCTTCTTGCTGTGGATCCCGACGCAGAGCGCATCCAACGCATCGTGCGTGCCGCGTCCCGGTCGAAACCCATACGAGATTCCGAGGAAGCCTTCCTCGTAGATCGCATTCAGCAGCGCGACCACCGCCCGTTGGACGATCTTGTCCTCCAGGGCTGCGACCGCGAGCGGGCGCTGCCGGCCATCCGGCTTTGGTATGTAGACCCGCCGTGACGGCAATGCCCGGTACGCTCCCCGGTGGACCCGGTCATGCAGGTCCTCGAGCTTGCGTTCGAGGCCTGCCTCGTAGTCCTTCCACGTCAGTCGATCCACACCCGGCGCGGCATTCTCCTTGAGTTCGTAGAACGCCTCTTCGAGCAGGTCGATACTGATGTGATGGAAGAGCGCGATGAGCTTCTCCTTCTTCCTTTCCTTTGCGACTTTCCGTATGCGATCCAGCGCTTGTGACACGCTTACCCGGCTCTGCGCCCGGTACGTGCTTTGCTGGTCCGCATTTCCCTTGGTCCCCGCCCTTGGCTCCACCGGCTCCGCTGTGGCTGGCTCCGCCGCGGATTGCTCCACAGCAGGGTTCGCCGCTTTGTTCGCCGGCTTCATAGCTACTATGGCGGGGTCCGACTTCTCGTGCCCGTGCATCATCGGCTACGGCTCCTCGCCTTCCCGATGCGGACCGTCCCGCTCACGCAACTCTGACGGCCAGACGCGAGACCTCCCAGCTTCCGATGCGATCCTTTTGCGCGTGATGTGGCCTTCGACCCCGGCAGGGCGTCAGCACCTCGCATAGCGGTGCCGCACATGTTGCCTTCGAGCGAATAGAAACTCTCGGCCCCTGCAATGTCTGACCTTTCGTGGCTCAATCCCACACCCCACGCAATCGCTGTGTACGCTTCGCGACCACTGTCGCCAGTGGCCACGCAACACTCGCTACCAAGCGGACGCTACTCCTTACTTGGGCCGGACTTGCACCGGCAGGATCGCACCAGCTTTGCGGCTGGCGCACCTATTCGAGCACCTCGTCGGCGAGCGACAGCAGGTTGTCCGAGAACCTGATACCGAGCGCCTCCGCCGCTTTGAGGTTGATGATCAGTTCAAACTTGGAGAGCTGCACGACCGGCAGGTCGGCGGGTTTCTCGCCTTTGAGGATGCGGCCGGCATAGAGGCCTTGCAACCGATACGCTTCGACCAGACTGGTCCCGTAACTCATCAGCCCACCCGCTTCGGCGAACTCGCGCCACTCGTAGATCGCCGGAACGCGGTAATGCGCCGCAAGCGCAGTGATCTGCTCGCGCTGGCTGTTGAAGAACGGATCGGCCGCCACCAGCAGCGCTCTCGGCCGTGCTTGCGCCATTTGCGCGAACGC
>DASXIG010000621.1:0-1667 GCA_036498105.1 Xanthobacteraceae bacterium
GCCGCGCTGGCTGCGAATGCGTGGACGTTGCTCGCGGTGCGCGACCCCGGCGCTCCGCGCATCCGTTTCGAGAGCCCCACAATCATGCTGGGGCCGGGGCACCCCCGCAGCAGCTCGATCCTCGAGATCGTCAATGATGACATGCCGTTCCTGCTCGACTCGGTGCTGGGCGAGCTCGCCGAGCGGAGCATCGGCATCCGCTTTGTCGTGCACCCCATCTTCAGCATCGAACGCGATGGCGCGGGCCGGCTCGTTGCCTTCAAGGGACTGGCGCCCGCACCCGGCGCGTTGCGCGAGAGCTTCATCCATATCCAGACCGACCGCCTCGAGGAGGATGGGCGGCGCGCCGAGATCGCCGCCGCGCTCGAGGGCGCGCTCGCCGACGTGCGCGTCTGCGTGCAGGACTGGCGCCCCATGATGGGGCGGGTGGCCGAGGTGATCGCCGATCTCAAGGCCAGCCCGCCGCCGCTGCCGGCCGAGGAGATCGCGGAGGCGGTTGCGTTCCTGGAATGGCTCATCGGGGACAATTTCATCTTCCTGGGCATCCGCGATTACCGCTTCACCGCCGGCGGCGAGCTGCTGGAACCTGTGTTCGAGAGCGGACTCGGGCTTCTGCGATCGCGCGACGTCAAGGTCGTGCGGATCTGGAATCAGCCCATGGTGGTCGTGCCGCAGGCGAGAGATTTGCTTGCGGCACCCACGCTGATGATCGTGACCAAATCCTCGGTGCGCTCGCGCGTGCATCGCCGCGCGCATATGGACTACGTCGGGGTCAAGCGCTTCGGTCCGGACGGCCGGCTTGCCGGCGAGTTCCGCATCGTGGGACTGTTCACCTCCACGGCCTATTTCCGCTCCACGCGCTCCATCCCTTATCTGCGCCGAAAGGTCGACGCGGTGCTCACACGCGCCGGCTTTGCGCCGGCGAGCCATTCCGGCAAGGCGCTGGTCAACGTGCTGGAGAACTACCCGCGCGACGAGCTCTTCCAGATCGACGAAGATACGCTGCTGAAGTTCGCGTTCATCATCCTGAAGCTCAACGAACGCCCGCGCGTGCGCGTGCTGCCGCGCCGCGATCTGTTCAATCGGTTCGTCTCCATTCTGGTCTACGTGCCGCGCGACCGTTACGACGGCAATGTGCGCCGGCGGATCGGCGACTATCTCGCGCAAGCCTGCAAGGGCCGCGTGACCGCGTTCTACCCGTTCTTTCCCGAGGGACCGCTGGTGCGCGTCCATTTCATCATTGCGCTCTGGGAGGACGCGCCGCCCCCGCCCGACCGCGACCTTGTGGAGCGCGAGGTCGAGGCCATCGTGCGCACCTGGATGGACGCGCTGGGTGACGAGCTCGCGCGGCTCTACGACCCGGTTGCCGCGCGCGCCCTGCTGGAGCGCTACGGCGAGGCCTTCTCGCAGGGTTATCGCGAGGTCTACGCACCGCTCGATGCCGTCGCCGACATCCGCCGTATGGAGGCGCTGTCGCCCGGTCGGCCGCTCGCCGTCGATTTGCATCGCCGCGGCGGCGACGCAGAAAGTTGCGTTGGGCTGAAGATCTGGAGCTACGCCCGACCGATAGCGCTGTCGGAGCGCGTGCCCGTGCTCGAGCATATGGGCTTCAAGGTCGTGGACGAGCGCACCTATCAGATCGCGCGCAAGCCTCCAGCCAGCGCGGA
>DASXIG010000622.1:0-3639 GCA_036498105.1 Xanthobacteraceae bacterium
GGACGGTGAGATGGTGGACATAATCAGTAACATCTCGTTGGTCTGGTCCTTTTGCGGCCTGGGGCGCGAGCACACTCGGCTCGAGAACACGGTCGCGCGGGAGATGGCCGCGCGCCGACGCAGCCTGGTTTACCTGGAGAAACTGAGGCTCTTCCATGCCGCGGTCACGGTGGTGCTGACCATTGCGCTCCTCGCCTGGGCTCTTGCGCTATGGCAGAACGGAGTCGGCACATCGGGCGATGTCGTCCTGGTGTGCACGCTCGGCCTCTCGATCCTGCACGCCACCCGGGATCTGGCAGTGGCCCTCGTGGACGTGACGCAGCACGTTGCGCGCCTTTCGGAGGCTCTTTCGACCCTGCTGGTGCCGCATCGTCTGTGCGACCGGGACCAGGCAAAAACCCTGGCACCCGCGGCCGCCAGCGTCGCTTTCCGGAACGTCTCGTTCACCTATCCGGATGGCCGGAAAGTGTTCACGGACTTCAGCCTGAATGTCGAGCCAGGCCAGCGCGTTGGTCTGGTAGGCCCGTCAGGTTGCGGGAAGTCGACGCTTTTTCTCTTGCTCCAGCGCTTTTACGATGTGCAGGGCGGGCAGATTCTCGTTGGCGGACAGGATATCTGTGCAGTCGCGCAGGAAACCTTGCGGGCGGCAATTGCCGTGGTCCCGCAGGACACCTCGCTGTTTCATCGTTCCATCGTGGAGAATATCCGATATGGCCGGCCTGAGGCATCGGATGCCGAAGTGTTCGAAGCTATCGCCGCCGCGAACTGCGCCGGGTTCATCGCAAATCTGCCGCAGGGCCTTAACACCATTGTCGGTGATCGGGGGTTAAAGCTTTCGCCGGGCCAGCGCCAGCGACTCGGGATCGCCCGCGCTTTCCTCAAAGACGCGCCGATTATCCTGCTCGACGAGGCAACGTCAGCGCTCGACAGCGAGTCGGAGGAAGCGGTCCGGGAGGCATTGGACCGACTGATGGGCGGGCGCACCGTCGTCGCAATCGCTCACCGCCTCTCGAGCCTCCGCAGCTTCGATCGCATTGTCGTTCTGCAGTCGGGGCAGGTCTGCGAGGATGGGCCGCCGCAGGTGCTGGTCGGGCGCAAAGGCGTCTATTCCAACCTGATCCAGCGCGAAGTCGCCCGCCTCGCCAAGCACGCAGCCTGACAGAAGAAAGCCCTCCAGTACTGGCCTAAAAGCCCAATTTTTGGGCCTCTCGCCTTGACTTCGCCCAGTGCCGCCGATACATACCGCCCACTTTTCGGCAGGCGGTGAGCTTCGCTTGCTCGGAACGGCGTGCCCGAATGCTGTAAGTACTGAGAACACTACCTTCTCGGTCGACGGCGTTGGCCTCACCAGCCTCGAGAATTGAAGCTCAGACGCTGCCTCTGACGCAAGGTCAGATAAGGAGTGCATGGCCGCTTCGCGTTCACGCGACGCGGTTGTCTCAGGAACGGGCGAGCGCCGAACGCATCCGCGTCCAAGGCGCTCCTCCGTTTTGCGCGTTGGAATGACACCGGGCTGTCGCATCTTTTCCAGGTGTCTGGAAGCAGAGGCGGGGGCCGAAAGGAGCAAGGCAGACAGGCGATGCCGACGATCAATCAGCTCATCCGCCATCCGCGGGTTACGCAGCATGCGAAGAAGAAGGTGCCTGCGCTCCAGCAATGCCCGCAAAGGCGGGGCGTGTGCACACGCGTCTATACCACCACGCCGAAGAAGCCGAACTCGGCGCTGCGCAAAGTGGCGAAGGTCCGGCTGACCAACGGTTTTGAGGTGATTGGCTATATTCCCGGCGAAGGTCACAACCTGCAGGAGCACTCGGTGGTGATGATCCGCGGCGGCCGGGTGAAGGATCTCCCGGGGGTGCGTTACCACATCTTGCGCGGGGTGCTCGATACGCAGGGGGTCAAGAACCGAAAGCAGCGGCGCTCGAAATATGGGGCAAAGCGGCCCAAGTGATCAAAGACGCAACTAGCGCAGGTTGAAGAGCAGCACCAAAAGGTCGATCCCATGTCCCGCCGCCATAGCGCAGAGAAACGCGAGATAAATCCTGACCCCAAATACGGGAACCAGGTGGTCTCGAAATTCATGAATTCGATCATGCGCGAGGGCAAGAAGTCGGTCGCGGAGAGGATCGTCTACGGCGCGCTCGATATGATCGAGGGCAAGACCAAGCAGAATCCGGTCTCGGTGTTTGAGCAGGCGCTGGAGAACGTCATGCCGTCGATCGAAGTTCGCTCGCGTCGCGTCGGCGGAGCCACTTATCAGGTGCCGGTCGAGGTACGCACCACGCGGCGGCAGGCGCTCGGTATTCGATGGATCATCTCGGCTGCGCGCGAACGCAATGAAAAAACCATGACGGAACGGCTCTCGGCCGAGTTGCTCGACGCATCCAACAGCCGGGGCAGCGCGGTGAAGAAGCGCGAGGATACGCACCGGATGGCCGAGGCCAACCGGGCATTTTCGCATTACCGCTGGTGAGCCGACAAAGACTCAGGACATAGACTCGCATGCCACGCACCCATCCCATAGAGGACTACCGCAACTTCGGCATCATGGCGCACATCGATGCCGGCAAGACGACCACGACCGAGCGTATCCTCTATTACACTGGAAAGAGCCACAAGATCGGCGAGGTGCACGAGGGCGCCGCCACGATGGACTGGATGGAGCAGGAGCAGGAGCGCGGGATCACCATCACGTCCGCGGCGACGACCGCCTTCTGGAACAAGAAACGCCTCAACATCATCGATACCCCGGGGCATGTCGATTTCACCATCGAAGTGGAGCGGAGCCTGCGCGTGCTCGACGGCGCCGTCTGCGTGCTCGACAGCAATCAGGGGGTAGAGCCGCAGACCGAAACCGTCTGGCGGCAGGGTGACAAATACAAGGTCCCGCGCATTGTCTTCTGCAACAAGATGGACAAGATAGGCGCGGATTTCTTTCAGTGCCTGCAGGACATCGTCGAGCGGCTCGGCGCCAAGCCCGTCGCGGTCCAATTGCCGATCGGCGCGGAGCAGCAATTCAGGGGCATCGTCGACCTCGTGCGCATGAAAGGCGTGGTGTGGGACGACGAATCGCTCGGCGCCAACTATCATGACATCGACATTCCCGCCGATATGGTCGAGCAGGCGAAAGAGTATCGCGAGAAGATGATCGAGGCCGCGGTCGAGCTCGACGACGACGCCATGACCGCGTATCTGGAGGGCAAGGAGCCCGACGAAGCAACCCTCAAGCGGCTGATCAGAAAAGCGGTTCTCATCGGGGCATTCTTCCCGGTCCTCGCGGGCTCGGCATTCAAGAACAAGGGAGTGCAGCCGCTCCTGGACGCGGTGGTCGACTATCTGCCGTCGCCGCTCGATGTGCCGCCGATCAAGGGCCTGGACGCCAAAGGCAACGAGGTCGTCCGCAAACCGTCCGACAGCGAGCCCTTGGCGATGCTCGCGTTTAAGATCATGGACGATCCGTTTGTGGGCACGATCACGTTTAGTCGAATCTATTCCGGGCGGCTCGAAAGCGGCACGGGGGTCCTCAATTCCACCAAAGAACGCCGCGAGCGGATTGGCCGCATGCTGCTGATGCATGCAAACAATCGCGAGGACATCAAGGAGGCCTATGCAGGCGACATCGTCGCGCTCGCCGGCCTC
>DASXIG010000623.1:0-4294 GCA_036498105.1 Xanthobacteraceae bacterium
TCTGGTAGTGACCTCGACCTTTGCGCGCTCGCCGTGGCTCGCCATCGTGCTGGTATTCGGGCTCCTCGTGGGCTTTGCCGCCCTGTTCCTGCGGCTCAACGCCGTCGCCTTCGGCGAGCCGCGCGGCAGGAGCGGGGAAACTCACGCCTCCTACGTACCGATGTTTGCCCATCTCGCGCTCGTTCTCATCGCCGGAATCTATCTGCCGCCGGCGCTCGTCGGCTGGTTTCAGAACGTCGCAAAGCTCCTGGGATAATCATGGCTTCGCTGATGCAAACGATCGAAGGGCGCAACGTCGCGGAGCACCGCGGCTGCCGCCGTCTGATCGTGGACGAGGCCATGTGGCGGCTGGTCTCCGAAGAGCTGGCCGCCGGACGTGCCAACCTGCTCGGCCTATGGGGCGAAACCGCCGCGGCGCATATGGCGCTGCTCGATCAGAACCAGGCCGACATCGTGGTGGTGAGCTTGGAATGTGAGGATGGCCGGTTTCCTTCGGTCGGCGCGCTGCATCCGCCGGCGATCCGCCTGGAACGTGCAATCAGCAGCCTGTTCGGCTTGCAGCCGGTCGGCGCGCCGGATACGCGGCCATGGCTCGACCTCGGATCTTGGGGCGTCACCCATCCCTGCTCCGCAGGCCCCGGACCGGCCACGTCTGCTCCCGCATACGCCTTTCTGCCGGCGGAAGGCGAAGGGCTGCATCAGATTCCGGTCGGACCGGTGCACGCGGGCATCATCGAGCCCGGGCATTTCCGTTTCACCGCAAATGGGGAAACGGTAGTGCGCCTGGAAGAGCGGCTGGGCTATGTGCACAAAGGCATCGAGCAGCTCATGGCCGGTGCGCCGCTCGACAGGGCGGCCCGGCTTGCCGGCCGCACCTCGGGCGACAGCACCGTCGCCTACGCGCTGGCGTTTGCGCATGCGATCGAATCGGCATGGGATGTGCACGTTCCGCCGCGCGCCGTCCATCTGCGGGCGCTGATGGCGGAGCTCGAGCGCCTGGCCAATCATTTCGGCGACATCGGCGCCATCTGCAACGATGCGTCCTTCTCGATCATGCATGCGCAATGCGGCATTCTGCGCGAGCATACCCTGCGCACCGCCGATGCCTGCTTCGGCCATCGCCTGATGATGGATTGCATCATTCCCGGCGGGGTGGTGGTTGATCTTGCCGGCGCTGGGGTGAACAGCATCCTCGCCCTGCTCGACCAGATACGGCGGCTCTTTCCACGCCTGATCGAGCTCTACGATAACACCGCCTCGCTGCAGGATCGCACGGCCACCACAGGTGTTTTGTCGAGCGCATTGGCGCGCCAGTTCGGCGCCGGCGGTTATGTGGGGCGTGCGAGCGGCCGCGCCTTCGACGCGCGCAAGACGCCGGGCTATTCGCCCTACGACAGCTTGGAATTCGAGCTTCCGGTCATGCAGAGCGGGGACGTGAATTCCCGCGTCTGGGTGCGCATCCGTGAAGTGGAGCAAAGCATGCTCCTGATCGACCAGATCGTAGCGCATCTGCCTGACGGGCAGATCCTCCAGCGCCCCGAGCCGCCAGCGGGGACGCGCGAAGGTTTGGGGCTGGTTGAGGGATTCCGCGGCGACGTCCTGGTCTGGATCCGGACCCACGGGGATCGCGTAGCGCGCTGCCACCTGCGCGACCCTTCCTGGTTCCAATGGCCGCTCCTGGAGGCGGTGATCGAGGGTAACATCGTTGCCGACTTTCCCCTCTGCAACAAATCCTTCAACTGCTCCTATTCCGGCCACGACCTTTAGCAAAAATATGCGGCGCATCCTGCTCGACAGCCTCGTTCGACAACCGCTCACCGAGCCGCCGCCGGCAAGGGACGACGCCGCTGCGGCAGCGCTCGCCCAGCGCCTCGATCGCATCGCCCGGCACCGGCTCGGCCGCAGCTTGTCCATCCGGCAGGTGGATGCGGGATCCTGCAACGGCTGCGAGCTGGAGATTCATGCCCTCAACAATGCCTTCTACGACCTGGAACGCTTCGGCCTGCGGTTTGTCGCCTCGCCGCGCCATGCCGACGTGCTCCTGGTGACGGGACCGGTGACCAAGAACATGCGGGAGGCGTTGCGCCGCACCTATGATGCGACCCCCGATCCCAAATGGGTGGTTGCGGTCGGGGATTGTGCCTTTGACGGGGGCATTTTTTCAGGCAGCTATGCCGTTGTCGGCGCGGTCGCGAACGTCATTCCGGTAGACCTGCATATCCGCGGCTGCCCGCCGCGTCCCGTGCAATTGCTGACCGGGCTGCTCGCCCTGCTGGAAGTAGTCTGAGAGTACGCGGCACGTTGGCCGGGCGGCAAGGATTACGTTTTAACGCATCCGCTCAACCCATTGAACCCGCGAAGGGCCCGGTTCGAACGGATCACCGAAGTATTGGGTTTCGCGAGCCACCTTCCCGTCCCTGAACTCCATAATGCTCACCGTGTAAGAGGGCTGCCCGTCGTAGGTCAGGACGAATTCAGTGATCCAGAGGTCGGCAGCGCCGAGTATCCGCCGCACGGTGAAGCGTTTCTTGTTCGGCTGGGCGGAACGAGATGCCTGAATGTTGTGCCGACCGCGAATGCGCTCCCCCGATTGCGGATACTCGAGCACTGCGTCCTCTCGGTAAATCCGATGCTCCGCCTCGAAGTCGTTCGCGTCGGAGGCGGCCCAGTGGCGATCGAGAGCCGCTCGAATCTCGCGGTCTTCCATCTCAATCTTCCTCGCATCTCCGGTGCACGCACGCGGTCTCGTAGATCAGCCCCTACAGTCCCTGTCCTGCGCGATTGGTTAAAAGCCCCTCGAATTCAGATATACCGCTGCAAGCGCACCGGCACTCCGACGTTACACCACCTGAGGACTCTTTCGCCAGAGACGCGCCACTTCCGAACTTGGCACGGTGCTGGTGAGAATGGTTGCCATAGCTTGTCCGCAGCTGCGACAGCTGCCTCTGCACACTCTGAGCAAGCGTCCGCCAACCGGTGAAACTAACTTAAATCTCGGGAGCGGGCATCCATAGCACGTCGTCAATGCGTGTGGCTCCGGTCGCGAGCATGACCAGCCGATCGAACCCGAGAGCGATCCCGCTCGCGCTCGGCATCACCGCGAGCGCGGCGAGAAATTCCTCGTCGAGCGGATAACGCTCTCCATAGATGCGCTCCTTCTCCCGCATCTGCTCCTCCAGCCGCGCACCCTGCTCGGCGGGATCCGTGAGCTCGCCAAAGCCGTTGGCGAGCTCCACGCCGCAGACATAGAGCTCGAACCGCTCGGCGAGCCTTGCATCGCGCGCAAGCCGCCGGGCCAATGGCGATTGAATTGCAGGATACTCGTAGAGGATCGTCGCGCGCCCATTGCCGAGATGCGGCTCGATGCGCTCGGCGAGAACGCGGCTGAAAATGTCGCCCCAGCCGTCGTCGGGAGCAAGCCGCACTCCCGCCTCGCGGGCGGCCGCGGCAAAGGCGGTGGCTGGACGCGGCGGCAGCACCGTGTCCAGGTCAATTCCCGCATACCGGCTGAACGCCTCTGCCATCCGGAGCCTCTCGGGAATCGCCAGTGGGTCAGCGGTGCGCTCGCGAAACAAGAGCTGCCTGCTGCCGGCGATCTTCGCTGCAACCGCAAGGAGGGCGGCGCAGTCATCCATCAGGACTTCGTAGGGCTCATCCGCGCGATACCACTCGAGCAGGGTGAATTCGGGATGGTGCAGCGCGCCTCGCTCCCGGTTGCGGAACGCGCGGGCGAGCTCGAAAAAGCGGCGCTCGCCCGCGGCAAGGAGCTTCTTGCAGGCAAATTCGGGCGAGGTGCGCAGATAACGGCGGGCGTGCTGTCCCGCCGGAGTCATGAGATCGGTCGCGAAAGCGTGCAGATGGGTCTCGTTCCCGGGCGAAACCGTCAGCACCGGGCTTTCCACCTCGATGAAACCATGGTTCGCGAAGTACTCTCGCAGGCCAGCCGCGATCCGCATGCGCGCCAACAGAAAAGGCCGGCGGTCCGCATGGTTGCGCAAAGCCACCGGCATCGGTACTTCCATGGGTGCCTGCTATTTATTTCCGAGGCATGCACCGAAAGCGCTGGCGAATGAGACCGCGATCGGTATGGTGCAGCCGCATATTTCGTCTGCGCCGCTGTAAAGGCGGCTGTCGTTGGATGATCGAGGAAGACCTGCCGTGAAAGTCATCGCCAGCTCACTGCGCAAAGGCAATATCGTGGAATACGAGGGAAAGCTCTACGTCGTGCTCAACGCGGAGAGCTTTCATCCCGGCAAGGGCACGCCGACCACCCAGGTGGACATGCGCCGAATCA
>DASXIG010000624.1:0-4971 GCA_036498105.1 Xanthobacteraceae bacterium
AGCCCCGGTCCAAGCCAACCCAGGGGACGCTTTCCGCTGAAGCGCTCGAGGATGTCCATGGAGCGGCCGATCATGCCGGCCTGGTCCTCCACCTTGTGGATCGGCATTTGATCGTAGGCGTGACCCATGAACTCCCAATTGAGACGCTTGGCCTCCTCGGCGACCCGGACATAGTCCTCGCAGGTGCGCGCATTGAGGGCTAAAGTCGGCGTGATGCCGAGCCGCTCATAGAGCTCGAAGAAGCGCCATGCCCCGACGCGCATGCCGTATTCGTGCCAGCTCCAGTGCGGCACGTCCGGAAGCAGCGACACTGCCGTCGGCGCGGGTATGACCTGCCGCGGCATCGGACGCCCGATGTCCCAGACCTCGTAATTGACGATGTTCCAGAAGGCGAGCCGCGCACCGGCCGGCAGCTTGAGCGGCGGCCGGTCGACGATCGCCGAGAACTCGCAGCGTTCGCGCGGCAGCATGGGTGCGGTCATGAGTGCTCCTCTCCTTTGGCTCGGCATGGTACTGCATGTCCCGCAAAAGTGGGACCCTGTTTTCTAATCCTGCAATGGAGGTGCCGCGATGACAGGCGCAACGGAGCCCGCTGCCGAGCTTATCGACAGCAAGAAAAAAATCATCAGCGGAACCTATCTCCACAATGCCTGGTACGTTGCGGCGTGGTCGGACGATCTCGGGGATGGGCAAGTGCTCGGCCGCACCATCCTGAAGGAGCCCATCGTGCTATTCCGCAAATCAGACGGAAGCGCTGGCGCATTGGGGAACCGCTGTCCGCACCGTTTCGCCCCGTTGCATATGGGAAAGGTAGTGCACGGCGATCGCATTCAGTGTCCGTACCATGGCCTCGAATTCGATTCCACGGGCGCCTGCGTGCTGAACCCGCATGGAACAAAGAACATTCCCTCACGCGCACGGGTCCGCAGCTATCCCGTTACGGAGAAGCACAAGGCGATCTGGATCTGGATGGGCGGGCGGCCGGCTGATCCTGCAAAGGTGCCGGACTTCGGCGTGCTGGACAATGTTCCGGAGATGCACGCGACCAAACGCGACCGCATCACCATCCGCGCCAATTACGAGCTGATCATCGATAATCTGCTCGACCTGAGCCACACCAGCTATCTGCATGACGGCATTCTCGGCAACTCCGACACGGTCGAATCCGAGATTACCGTCGAGCAGGAGGGCGAGGACGTCATCGTCGGCCGCCACGCCGGTGGCGCGACCGCTCCGGGCCTGTTCGCGATCCTGATGCCGTCAGTGCCTGATCGGGTGGACAAGTTCACCCGCATGCGCTGGATGCCTCCCAGCAATCTGCGTCTGGTGACCGGAATTTGCATGCCGGGCGCGATCCCCGAGACCGGGACCGGCTATCACGCCATCCACATGCTCACGCCGGAGAGCGACAAGACCACGCATTATTTTTTCACGGCCGTGCGCTTCAACGTGATGACCCCGGATGACCGGATCAACGCCGAGATTCAGAACAAGATCGCGACCACCAGGCGGTTTGCGTTCGAGGAGCAGGACGCGCCGGTAATCGAGGCGCAGCAGGAGCTGTTGGACAGCGCAATGACGCCCATCGATCCGGTCATTCTGGCAATCGACGTGGGGCCGGTTCGCTACAAGCAGATCCTGCGCAAGCTCATTGCGGCCGAGCAGCGGGCGCAATAATCAATGAAAAGGCATCCCACTTTGTGCACCCGCCGCCGATTTTTGCAGTACGCGAGCGCTGCCGCGATTCCAGCATTACCACGCATCGCACGCGCGCAGGCGTATCCTTCGCGGCCGGTTCGCGTGATCGTGGGGTTTGCACCGGGCGGGCCCACCGACGTATTTGCGCGCCTCATCGCCCAGAAGCTGAGCGAGAAGCTCGGCGGACAATTCTACATCGACAACATCCCGGGCGGCAGCGGCAACATCGCAACGGGGCAGGCCGCGAAGGCGGCCCCGGACGGCTACACGGTCTACTTTGCTTTCAGCTCCTACGTGGTGAACCCGGTCCTGTTCGACCGGGTGCCTTACGATCCCCACAAGGATTTCGACCCGGTCATGCTCGCGGTCGTCTCGACCACCGTGCTTACGGTCAACCCATCGCTGCCCGCCACTACCGTTGCCGAGCTCGCGGCGCTCATCCGCGCGGGCGCGGCGAAATACAGCTACGCCAGCGGCGGGGCAGGCTCGCAGACGCACCTTGCCGGCGAGCAGTTCCGGCTGGCGCTCAACCTCGACCTCGTGCACGTGCCGTTCAACGGCGGCGCGCCCGCCGTGGCCGCGGTTGTCGCGGGTCACACGCCGATCGGCTTCAATACGCTCACTCCGGCCCTGCCGCAGATCAAGGACGGAAAGCTGCGCGCGCTTGCGGTGACAAGCAAGACGCGTTCGCAGATCCTGCCCGATGTGCCCACCATGACCGAGGCGGGGTATCCCGACATCGCGGGCGACAACTGGGTCGGCGTGCTGGTGCCGGCCGGAACGCCGAAAACAATCGTCGCTTTGCTCCATCGGGAGATCACCAGCATCATCGCGGTGCCGGAGATGAAGGCGCGGCTGGCGACGCTCGGCTTCGAGCCGGTGGCGAGCACGCCGGAGGAATTCGGCACGCAGATCCGCACCGAGATCGAGCGCTGGGGCAATGTGATCCGCGCCGCCAACCTCAAGGGACCGTAAAGGTAAGGCCATCGGATGCCGGCGCTCACACGCACTCCCGGCACGCTGGTAGTCGAGTCCGCCTATCCGGACCCGCCTTTCGATATCATGCAGGACGGAACGGCGACCGGGTTCGACATCGAACTGATGCGGGCGGTCTGCGAAGAGCTCCACCTTGCGTTGCGGCCGGCAGTCTATTCGGGCGACGATTTCAACGGCATCTTCGACGCCCTTGCGAAGGGAAGCTGCGATGCGGTGATCTCGGGGACGACGATCACGCCGCAACGCTCCGCGATCGTGCTGTTCTCGCGCCCTTATCTGGAGTTCAACCAGGGGATCGCGATCAGCAGAGAGCGTACGCCGGACGTGACCTCGACCGCGGACCTGCGCGGGCTGACCGCCGGGATTCAGTCGGGGAACACGTCGGACCGGGTTGCGCGAGATTTGCTGGCGCAAGGGCACATCGACGATATCCGATACTATCCCTATCACGGTATCGCGGCGGCGCTTGACGACCTCGAGGCCGGACGCATCGGCCTCGTCATCAAGTTGTTCCCGGTGATCTCGTGGCTGATCAAGGACCGGCCGCGGCTCACTGTGGCGATGCAGGTCCCTACCCGCGAGAAGCTCGGGATCGCGTTCGCCCGGGATAACGCCGATCTATGCGCGGCGGTCGATGCGTCTATGGAAAAGCTGCGTGCCAATGGGACCTTTGCCCGGCTGACCGCACGTTGGCTCGGCACCGAAGCCGAAGCGCGAGGTTAGCTCGTGCTGCGCGCGTTCAAGTTTGACGGAGATCGCAGCGACCAGATCAGAAGGCCGAGAATGGCTGCGATCGGCACAAGCACGCACCACAGATCCGCGATCGCGTAAGCGAGCGCGCCGGCGATGGTTCCGGTCAGGAAACCTCCGGCAACGCACAGCAGAGCTTTGAGCCGATCGCGCGTCGAGGCAAGCTGGGCGGCAGCCTGATCGCCGCTTGTCTTTCGGTGCGCATGCCAGAACAGGACGGCTTGCGTTGCGGCGATGGCAAGCTGCGTGGTGTTGGTGGTCATCACATTGGTGGACGGCGTTCCGCGCATGAGCAACTGCACCAAGGCGCTCTGCACGCCCATGGCCGAAAGGCCGAACAGCCCGGTAATGACCGCCCGCGGCGCGTCGGGACCATCAAATGGAGACCCGCTCACCCCTGCGACGAGAAATCCGGTAAGCAGCGCGCATTCCAGCGCCAGGCAGTGCGCAAGCGGCGACGCGCGCTGCTCGTTCGCAAACGCGACGAGAAGCGTGGTCGCGGCCCCGGCCATCAGAAAGATCGGAATGGCGAACGTGGTGAGGATAAGGCCGTGCTCTCCCCGCGCCATCTGTGCTCCGGCGGCGACAAAGCTGCCCGTCACCTGCGCGACGAACAGGCCAAACAGCGCCAGAAAAGTGCAGCTGTCCACGTAGCCCGCGGCAAAGCTCAGGACCAGCGACACGTTCCGTGGCGTCAGGCGCGATTGATCTCTCGACTGAGCCATGCCGGCACCTCTGAACGGCAATTACGGAGAAATCCGGTAACGCGCCGCAGCTATCCCGCGAGCTTCGCCGCCTGCGCAATGATGGCGTCGCCCATCTGCGCGGTGCCTACGAGCTTCGCGCCTTGCGATTTGATGTCGGCGGTGCGCAGGCCCTGGGCGAGGACCGCGGCAATCGCCTCGTCGATCAGATCAGCCTCTTTCCCCATGTTGAAGGAATAGCGCAAAGCCATCCCGAAGGATGCGAGCATGGCGATCGGGTTCGCCGCTCCCGTGCCGGCGATGTCGGGCGCCGATCCGTGCACCGGCTCGTACAGCGCCTTGCGCTTTCGGGTCTTGCCATCGACCTCCCCGAGCGAGGCCGACGGCAGCATGCCGAGCGAGCCCGTCAGCATGGCGGCAACGTCCGAGAGCATGTCGCCAAACAGATTATCAGTGACGATGACGTCGAACTGCTTCGGCCGGCGTACCAGCTGCATGCCTCCGGCATCGGCGAGCTGATGCTCGAGCATGACATCCTTGAACTCGCGCGCGTGCACCGCCGCGACAACCTCGTGCCAGAGCACGCCCGTCTTCATCACGTTGCGCTTCTCCATCGAGGTGACCTTGTTGCGCCGCTTGCGCGCGAGCTCGAAGGCGACCCGCGCAATGCGGTCGACCTCGAAGGTGTCGTAAACCTGCGTATCGATCGCGCGCTTTTGCCCGTTGCCCAGATCGGTGATGGTCTTGGGCTCGCCGAAATACACTCCCCCGGTGAGCTCGCGCAGAATGATGATGTCGAGCCCGTCCACCACTTCGCGCTTGA
>DASXIG010000625.1:0-3618 GCA_036498105.1 Xanthobacteraceae bacterium
AGCCTCAACCGCATCCGCCAGATCATCGCCGTCAACCTGCCGCTCGGGCTCCTTGTCGTGGTCATCGGCGCCAGCGGGCGCTACTGGCGCTAACTCGCAAATCGCTTCCCTGCCCGCTGACTGAGTCCTGCCAATTCGATAGCGTAATCCACCACCCCGCCGCGCAGCAGCACACGGACCCGTTGGTTCCTCAAAGTCAATCCGACGCTTCGTCGGCGGAAGCGTGCGGATGAACGCTCTCAATCGGCTGATTCATGATATCGACAATACGCTCAACCGATTTCACGAGCTCTGGGCTGAACTGCTGGAGCTCCTCTGCGGTCAGAAGATCATGCGCTCGAAATGCGCAAATCTGTCTGATCGCTGCCGACCGCCGCAGGTAATCGAATATCGGATCGATCTCCTTGTCGCGCTCCCGCACCAGCCGGTAGATCTTCAGGTAGCGCTCGTGCTTGGTCTTCGCAGTGTCCGAGCTGATGCGCGCAATGTCGTCGAGAACCTGCTCGCAGAACCGTTCGAGCGCAACCTCGCGCAGTCCCTTGAAGATTTTCCAGTCCGATTCCTTGATGTCGGCCATTGGTATCGTACTCGAATCGATGTTGCGGTAACATCCAATGGTTAGATTGGGCCAAATTTAACCTTCAAACTGCGTGCCATCAATCCTCGCCGCGGCGCTGGCAAGCCGCATGATTTCGCGGGCGCCCGGTTCACCTTCCAGGACGACGGCCGCAAGCGCATCGGCAGCGGCCGGGGCGTAGAGATACGCGGCGTTGGAGTGGAATTTGCGCCTGACCCGATCGGCATCGGCTGCGGCAAGCGCGACGGGCTGCACGATCTCACCGTCGGGCCGGATGATCCTGATGACACCATCGAAGCCAGCCCCCAGAGACTCAGCAGTATCGCATTCGATGCGCGCGGCCAGCTGCAGCACATCATCGCGGCGCAATGCGGCTGGACGCAAGGTGTCGAGGTTAATGGCGCCGTCGCATAGCGCCGCGGCAAGCATGAACGGCAGGCTCGCGATCGCGTCGAGGTCGGTGCGGGGTGCCAACTTGGCTTCGCGCGGAGCACAGACGATTGGATAGGCCCACGGGGCGACGGTGCAGCGGATCGAACGGATTTGGTCGACCTTCGCCTCGCCTTTGCTCCGGAGCGCGAGGGCGGCGTCGATGAAGGGATGAATGACGTGGGCGCAGGGATAGAGCTTCGGCAGCGCCGCGGCCCCTCGCCAGTGCATACCGAGATCCTGTGTCAGCGAACCGTAGTCGCGCGTGGGATCGTCGCCCAGGAAAGCACCGAACAGGCCGAAAGCATGATCAAGCCCGTGATGCGGTCCGCGAAACGCCGCTCGCGCGAGCTCAGCCGCAATGATGCCGCCATGCGCCGACCAGCCCGTGTGCAGCCACTTCGACCAGGCGCCGTCGGCGAGGAAGGCCATCAGGCCGCCGCTCATGCTGGTCGCAAGCCCGAGCGCATCGGCTGTTGCCGCGGCGTCGAGTTTCAGGAGGTGGGCTGCGGTCGCAGCCGCAGCGATTGGGCCCACGATCCCGGTGGCGTGAAAGCCGCGCACATGGAAACCGCGGCCCGCCACCTGACCGAGGCGCGCCGCGATCTCGTAACCGAGCACGATGGCTGCCGTCAGCTCGGGAAAACCGGCGCCGGTCTGCTCGCCCACGCCGAGCGCGGCAGGCACGACAACGCTGCCGGGATGAACCACGCTCGCGGGAAAAGTATCGTCGAAGTCACGCGCATGCGCGAGCGTGCCGTGGACGAGCGCCGCGATGGCTAGAGACGCGCGCCTCCCAGCAACGATGATCGTTGCGCTGCCTCCTCCGCTATAGGACTCGGCCCATTGCAGCGTGCTCCGGCAGACCGGCTCGGCGGAAGCCGCGGCGATGAGACCGAGCGTGTCGAGCAGTCGCAGGCGCGCGAGCCCATGCTGCTCGGCGGGTATATCGGCAGGCCGCAGCGCGCTCGCCCATGCCGCCAATGTTTCCAACGGAGTCATGGGGACGCCTCACCACCCCTCCTGCAGAAGCGCAAGCACGTCGCGTTCCGACAACGGCCGCGGCAGGTTGGCCATCATGTAATCGGACACGGCGGAATGGGCGATGTCGGCAAGCTCGTCGTTTCGCACCCCGACATCGCGCAGCCGCTGCGGCAGCGGCAGGCGGCGGACGAATCCGGCCATGATGCCGGCGGCCCCGGAATCGGCGCCCTCGCATGCACCCGTGCCCTTCGTCAGTGCATCCGTCAGCAACGCTTCCTGGTCTCCGAGGACCGGCAACAAGAGCCGCATGGCGGGCGCAAGAAGAATGGCATGGGCAATGCCGTGCTGGAGCGCATAGCGTCCCCCGATGACGTGCCCGATGGCATGCACCAGCGAGACCATTGCATTGATCGCGGCAACCCCGGACATCAGTGCCCCGATCTGGCAGTCCGCGCGGGCCGCGAGGTTGGTCGGAGAAGCGATCGACCGCGGTAATGCCGCGCTCAGGAGGCGCAGCGCGTGCAGCGCAAGTCCGGTCGACAGCGGCTGGCGCTTGCCGGAATAGAGAGATTCGACGCAGCGCGCGACCGCGGTCATCCCTGTGGCCGCGGTAAGTCCCGCATCGCTGTAGATCGCCATTTCAGGATCGAGAATCGTGACCCGCGGAACCAGCCGGCGGTCCCAGAACAGGAGCTTGCTGCGGGAGATGGGATCGCGGCAGCCGGCTGTCGGCATAACCTCGGAGGCCGAGCCGGCGGTGGTCGGCACGGCAATGTGTTGGATCATTCCATCAGGCAGAGGCGAGCGCACCATCTCGCCGCCGGGCGTGTAGCGGATGCCGTAACGCGCAACGTCCCCGGCGCTGGCAAGCAGGATGGCAATGGCCTTGCCCGCATCGATGGCGGATCCGCCGCCGACGGTGACCAGCAGGTCGGCGTTGGTTTCGCACACGCGCTTCGCGCCGCGCTCGACCATCTCAAGCGGCGTGTGGGCGGTCACCTCACTGAAGATGCCGGCGAGCGCATCGCCGAGCGCGGCCCTCACCTTGGCCAGCATCGGTCCGCGCGCAACGGTCGATCCGCAGATCACCAGCGCGCGGCGCGCGCCGAGGCTCGACGCTTCGGCTCCAAGCCGGTCAACTGCGCCGGCGCCGAATACGACGCGTCCCGGCCAATCCCCGAATGCAACAGGAGTCACCGCGCGAGCCGCTTGGCTGCCTCCTGCGCGAGGCTGATATCAGCGTGCTTTCTCACGTCGATATCGAGCGTGACGAAGCCGAGGTCCTTCATCATCGCGGCGTTCTTCTGGAGCGCATCGAGGTTCGGCATCAGATTGGGATCGTGGTAGTAGTCTCGCCTGGTGAAGGCCCAGTCGAAACGATCGGGCGGCTGCTTGGTGACGCGGCCTGCGATGGCCATGACCTCCGCGTGGTTGGCCGGATCGAGGTACCAGCGCGTGATGCGCAGCGTGTCCTCCATGAAATCAACCATCGCCGCGCGGTTCTTGGCGAGAAAGGATTGCCGCGCGGTCCAGGACAACAGCTGCGTCACTCCGACCACGTCGCGGTTGTAGAACAGTGGACGTGCGATGCGCCGCAATTCCGGATCCACGGCAAACGGCAGCACGAC